>JBBIGX010000078.1:0-5659 GCA_037447315.1 Gallionellaceae bacterium
GACCGGCCTGCGCTACTGCATCAACTCTACCTCGCTCGCACTGGACCGTACATGAAACTGCTGTTCGACCTCTTCCCCGTCATCCTGTTCTTCATCGTGTTCAAGGTCGCCGGCGTGTTCGCCGCGACGGCGGCCGCCATCGCCGCCACCTTTGTGCAAGCTGCCTGGGTGAAATACCACCACGGCAAGGTGGACACCATGCTGTGGGTGAGTCTGGGCATCATCACCGTGTTCGGCGGCGCCACCCTGCTGCTGCACGACGAGACCTTCATCAAGTGGAAACCGACCATCCTCTACTGGTTCTTCACCGCTGCACTGCTCGGTTCGCGCATCCTGTTGCGCAAGAACCTGGTGCGTGCGCTGCTGGAAGACAAGATGAAGTTGCCCGATGCGGTGTGGCATAACGTGAACCTGTCCTGGGCCGCCTTCTTCGGCGTGCTGGGCCTGCTCAATCTGTATGTGGCCTACAGTTACTCCACCGACACCTGGGTCAACTTCAAGCTGTTCGGCGCCACCGGGCTGACCCTCGTCTTCATCCTGGCGCAGGCGGCGTTGCTGGCCAAACATGTGCAGAACGACGACAAGGAGCAACCGTGATGCTGTACGCGATCTTCGGCAACGACGTGCCGGACAGTCTGGAAAAACGTAAGGCCGCACGCCCAGCGCACCTGGAGCGCCTCGACCAGTTGCAGGCTGCCGGGCGCCTGCTGCTGGCCGGCCCCTTCCCCGCCGTGGACGCCAACGACCCCGGCGCCGCAGGATTCACCGGCAGCCTGATCGTGGCCGAGTTCGCCTCGCTGCAGGAAGCCGAGGCCTGGGCCGCCGCCGATCCCTACGTGGCCGCCGGTGTCTATGCACAGGTCGCGGTGCGCCCGTTCAAACAGGTGTTCCCGCGCTGAAACCGAGGTGTGGCGCTGTGCTATATTGCGCGCCGGACTTTTAACACTCATCCAGTCAACCAACGTTCAAAGGAAAGAAACATGCTGAATTTTTCCAGATTCGCCCTGCTGTCCGCGCTGATGCTCGTCGCGGGCGCGCAAGCCGCCGAGGCCGACAAGCCCGTCGCGCTGGTGAACGGCGTGGCCATCCCGCAGGCGCGCGTCGACCTGCGCGTCAAGGTAGCGACGACCCAAGGCGGCCAGCCGGACACGCCGGAGCTGCGCAACGCCATCCGTGAAGACCTGATCAACCTCGAAGTGCTGTCGCAGGCTGCCGCCAAGAAAGGGCTGGACAAGCAGGCCGACACCGCACAGCAACTGGAACTGGCACGCCAGTCGGTGCTCGCCGGCGCTTTCGTGCAGGACTACGTCAAGAACAACCCCATCGACGAGGCCATCCTGAAACAGGATTACGAGGCGATGAAGGCACGTGTCGGTGACAAGGAGTACAAGGTGTCGCACATCCTGGTCGCCACCGAAGAGGAAGCCAAGGCCATCGCCGCGCGCCTGAAGAAGGAATCCTTCGCCAAGGTCGCCAAGCAGAAATCGCAGGATCCGGGCTCCAAGGACAAGGGCGGTGACCTCGGCTGGACCGTGCCCGCCAACTTCGTGCAACCCTTCGGTGCCGCGATCCGCACCCTGAACAAGGGCCAGCTCAGCGCGCCGGTGCAGACCCAGTACGGCTGGCACATCATCAAGCTGGAAGACACGCGCGAACTGAAGGTGCCGACCTTCGAAGAGATGAAGCCACAACTGGAGCAGCGCCGCAAGCAGGAAGCGGCGCAGAAAGTCATCTCCGATCTGCGCAGCAAGGCGCGCATCGAGTAAGGCGCTTAACAGGCCGTTGAAAAACGTAGCGAGGATGGCCAGATGCAAGGCGCACGGAGCGCAACGACCGAGACATATCAAGTAGATAGGCGAGGGAGCGCGCACCGCGCAACGCCGCAGATGGCCTACCGCAGTAGTTTTTCAACGGCCTGTTAACGCCCGACAACGAAAGGACATCGCGAGATGTCCTTTTTTGTTTGCCGCAGTGCATGGCACAGAGCGTTCTTGCGTTGACAGGCGCTTCGCTCCCGCCCTAAAGTTCGCCCGTCCACTCGCCCGCAAGGAACGTCCATGCTATCCATCCGCTGCTCCCTCTTGCTCATCCCGCTGCTCTCCCTGTGCACCGGCACAGCCTTCGCTTCTTCCTGCGACCCGAAGGAAGCTGACGTAGCGGACGTCCACATCATGCAGCACCGCGAAGCGAGATGCGCGGAAAAGGTGATGGAACAGGCCGCGGCGAGATCACGTGAGGCGCAGCAACTGGAAGGCCGTGGGGAAGTGGATCGCATGTGCAGCACACTCCACCTCGCGCTGATGCAACTTGACCCGTACCGGCAAGGCGCCTGGCGCGACGGTTACCGCAAGGTCGCCAAGGAAGTGGACGAGGATTTCGCCGACCGGCTGGCGCACTTCGAGAAGACACCGTGTCCGCAGAAGATACAGATCTATCATCATCTTGCCGGCAAGGGCGACGCCTGGGCCATGTTCCGCCTCGGCAGCAGCTACGCCAAAGGCACGGGCGTGCCGCAGGATGACAGCGCGGCGCTGACCTGGTTGCAGCTCGCCGCAGAACAGGGCTATTCACCGGCTTACATGGCGCTGGGCATGATGTTCAGCGAGGGCAAGGCTTTTGCCCCGGACTACGGCGTCGCCTTCGACTGGTTCATGAAGGCCGCCGCACTGAACGATGCCGAGGCGCAATTCCAGCTGGGCGGTCTTTACCGCAAGGGGCTCGGGGTGGAAAAGAGCGCGCAACAGGCGGCCGAGTGGTATCGCAAAGCCGCCAGACAAGGGCACGAAGGGGCCAAAGTACGCCTGAACGAGATGTACCGCTCGGGCGAGGCACGAAAACCACTGTATGGCAACTGATCGGAAACGGAAACAGCCCCATGCGGATCAGGAACTTGAATAAAGCACCTGCCAAGCGTATGCTTTTCGCTGTGGATGAATGCAGGGAGTAGTACCATGCCTACCGCATCTTCTTTATCTCTGGCTTCCGGCAGTTTCATACAGAGCTTCCAGCGCCAGCAGGCGCAACGCAATGCCGACCAGGCCTATCAGAACGCACAGTCCTTGCAGAGTCGCGCACGTGAAGCGCGCCAAGATGCCGCACGTGCACAACAGACAGCGCGCGAACTCGAAATCCGCGCCGGCCAGGCCCAGTCGGAAGCCAGCCGTCTCAGCCTTAACGTCAAAGCCTCATCCGCCATCGAAACGACGCAATCGAACCTGAACGCCTCGTATTCGAAACTGTCCGAACAGATCACCACGGCTCGCGCCGACGCTTATGGCGCGACCGCCACGATCAATCCACCGGCCAGCAGTGTCGGTGCCATGGTGGACACCACCGCCTGACTCACATCCCGCGCTGCTTGCACACCAGATCGTAGGCGAGCTGGATCTCTTTCGCTTGCTCCGTCGCCACCTTGATCATGTCTTCCGGCAAGCCCTGCCCCATCAGCTTGTCCGGATGGTATTTGCTCATCAGCTTGCGGTAGGCGCGTTTGACTTCCGCATCCGTGCTGTCCTTACCCACCCCCAGCGCCTTGTAGGCATCGTCCAGCGCCGCTGCGCTGTCCGCCTGCCCGCCGGCAAAATGCGTCTGATTCAGCACCATCTCCAGCAAGCGCTTGAACGCTTCCGGTCCATATCCCAGATACCCGGCGATCTCGGTCAGCAGCTTCTCCTCTTCCGGATGGTATTCGCCGTCCGCCATCGCCATCACGATCAGGTAGACCAGCAGCATCTCCTTCAGGTGATGGGTCTGGCCGCATACCGCCATGAACTTCTTGCAGAGGGCATACATGTCGCCGTCGCCGGCTGCGCCCTGCTTGAACAGCGCGATGGCCTGCTGGCGGTGCTCCGGCGTCATGCCCAGTCTCTGCATCAGCACCTCGGCATGTGCGATCTCCGCTTCCGACACGCGGCCGTCGGCCTTGGCCAGGCGGCCCATGGTGATGAACACCGTCTCCAGGAACACCGCCTGGCGCAATGCGGCACGCATCGGGTTGAGCGCGCCCTGGCCGAACGCGCGGATGCGGTCGATGACCGCCCCCAGGATCAAGCCGAAGAAGGCCCCCATCCAGTCGAAGAAGTAATAACCGACAGCGATACCGATGAGTTTGAACACGATGACTCCAGATCAGGATTGAACGATGAACGGCGCGCATTATACCGTCGCCGCGCTTCCTTACCGACGACAGAGTCTGCGGGAACCGGAAGAAAACACCCGGGTTTGACAGGCGGTTCACCACACCCAACACTTCGCCGGAGGTTGATCACTGTGACGCTCTATGTCGCGGACCGCCCGGAGAACATGGCGCATGTGCTGCAGGATTCCAGCGCGAAGCTGCTGCTGATCGACAACGCCACGCACTGGCACCCGCTGCACGAGGGCTGCGCCGGCATCACCACGCTGCAACGCAGCGTCACCCTGCGCACCCCGCCCGAAGGCGACAACGACGTGCGCCATGTCCCCCCGACGGCTGGCTCAACACCGGCGATGTGGCACACATCGACCGCAACGGCCACATCACCATCACCAGACGCATCAAGGAGATCATCGTGCTCTCCAACGGCGAGAAGGTGCCGCCCAGCGCATCCTCGCCGATCCGCTGTTCGAGCAGGTGATGGTGGTCGGCAAAGGCCGCGTCTACCTCGGCTTGCTTGCCGTGGTGAACCGCGAACGCTGGGTCGCCGGCATGCACGAGCGCGGCCTGCCAGCCGACTGGCCGGAGAGTCTGCACGCCGCCCAAGCCAAGGCCTACGCTCTGCAACGTGCGCCGCAGCAGATACAAGCCTTCCCCGGCTACGCGCGCATCCGCAAGGTGGCATTGCTAAACGAAGCCTGGAACGTGGACAACGGCCTGCTCACCCCGACGTGAAGATCAGGCGCGCCAGGGTGCTGGAACACTTCCGGCGCGATTTCGAGAGCCTGTACGACGGCTACTGAAAGCCGGACGCAGCTTGGGTAGAATGCGCGCCGTCCGCCGCCCGGCGCGGCTGCACCCCGACTAAGGATCTCCCATGAACACAGACTTCGGCGCCCTGTTCGGTTATCCCGCCGCCTTCCTCACCACCGTGGCTTTCGTGCCGCAGGCCTGGCAATCCTGGCGCACGCGCGACCTTTCCGGCATCTCGCTGCCGATGTACACGCTGTTCACGCTGGGCGTGGCACTGTGGCTGGCATACGGCATCGCCATCGACAGCACGCCGGTGATCGTGGCGAACACCGTCACGCTGCTGCTCGCCTCGGTCGTGCTGTGGCTAAAGATCGCCGAGACACGGCGCCACGCACGCCGACGTGATGACCTTAGCAGGCCGTTGAAAAACGTAGCGAGGATGGCCAGATGCAAGGCGCACGGAGCGCAGCGACCGAGACATATCAAGTAGATAGGCGAGGGAGCGCGCAACGCCGCAGATGGCCTACCGCAGTAGTTTTTCAACGGCCTGTTAAACCGCGCGCTCATCGAGCAATTCATTGCGGCGCCGGCCAAGGCACCGGACGAGTGGATTATCGATGTCGATGCTTTAGACGTGCCCTTGCACGGCGCGCAGGAGCTGACGCAATTCCACGGCTACTACGATCATTACTGCTATCTGCCGCTGTACGTCTTCTGCGAGCAGGTGATGCTGGCCTGTGTGCTGCGCCCCTCGCGCATCGACGCGCCCAA
>JBBIGX010000079.1:0-5655 GCA_037447315.1 Gallionellaceae bacterium
CGACGGCGATGCGCAGTTCACCGCGCAGGAAGGAGCGCCGCTCGGGATAGGCGGTGGTTGTTTGCAGATTCAGCCCGCTCTTCATACCTTGCAGCGACATCAGTCCGGGTTCCTCGTAGCGATAGCCGCCCAGTGAGATGGCGAGTTCGTTGCCGCTGGCGGTTGCCGCGGGGGCGGCCTGTGCGAGCGGGATGGACAGAGCGGCACTCAGAACGATGGGGTATGCCAGAAATCGGATCATGAAGGGAGGAGGAGTCAGTGACGGGTCACAAGCTATTCGACCAGTGCATCCTGCGCATCCTGGCCGAGCTGCGCATTCGGGTGGTTGATGAAGAACACGAGTATCCAATCGCGGCCACGTTTCGAGCGCACATAGCCGGCCAGCGCCTTGACGACTTCCAGCGTGCCGGTCTTGAGGTGAGCATGGCCGATAGCCGGACTGTCGGTGAGGGGTCCGTGGATGGAGCCATCGATGCCGAGTATGGGCAACGACGCCTGCCGGATAGCCTCCCTGTAAGACCACGCTGTCGCCTCTGGGCTGCAGCAAGAAACTTTCGTCCCAGTCGCGGCAGTCGGCAGGCTTGCCGGTGGGGGCGAGCAGGTTTTCCAAGGTGAGGCTTGCCATGCCGGGGGGCGCTCACGACATCGATCCGTCCGCCGTTGGGGATATAACGCAGGCGCACCGTGTTGAAGTTGAGCAGCAAGGCATCGGGCCCTACGTTGTAGGCGCGTGCCGGGTCGTTGTCGAACCCGGCTGGATCGTTCGGCGGCAGATCGAAATAACTGCGGTCCAGCACCAGGTCGCCGCGTATCCTGTGCAGCCCGCTAGCGCGCTGCTCGGAGAGCCACAGCCAGAACTGCTCCAGGGTGAACTTCGGGTCGCCATAGCCATTCAGGATCAGATCGCCATACAGCTCGCCATCCTTCAGTTCGCCGTCCATCCACGCCTCGGTTTTCCAGGTGTGTGCCGGACCGAGCAGGTCGAGCGCGGCATAGGTGGTCAGCAGCTTCATGTTGGAGGCCGGGTTCATCGCGCGCTGCGCATGCAGGCTGATCAGCGGCTTGGCATGTCCGATCTCGCGTACCTCGATGGCGACAGCGGACGTCGGGATGCCGGCTTTTTCAGCTCCTGCGCGACGACATCCGGCAAGGCGGCCGCAAGCGTGTGGCCGGTGCAGCACAGCAGCAGGAGGGGAAGCAGGCGTCTCATGCGAGTGTGGCGACCACTTCCGCCGTGCGATCGACGAGCATCGTCATCTCCGTTTCGTCGATGACATAGGGCGGCATGAAATAGACCGTGTTGCCCATCGGGCGCAGCAGCAGCTCGTGTTGCAGCCCCAGCGAGAAACAGCGCTGCGCGAAATCCCGGTGCGGCGTATCCACTTCGAACGCCCAGATCATGCCGGTGTGGCGGAAATCCCTGACCTTGGGATGCGTGCGCAATGGCTGCGCGATGCGGTTGAGCACGGCGGCCTTGCTGCGATTCGAGCCGAGCACGTCATTCTGTTCGAAGATGTCCAGCGTCGCCAGCGCGGCGCGGCAGGCCAGTGGATTACCGGTGTAGGAATGCGAATGCAGGAAACCGCGTGCGGTCGCATCATCGTAGAACGCGCGGTAGATGTCGTCTGTCGTCATCACGATGGACAGCGGCAGGTAACCGCCGGTGATACCTTTGGAGAGCAGCAGGAAATCGGGCGAGACGTCCGCCTGTTCGCAGGCGAACATCGTTCCCGTCCGTCCCATGCCGACCGCGATCTCGTCGGCGATCAGGTGCACGCCGTATCGGGTGCACAGTTCGCGCGCGCGCTTCAGGTAGGCAGGGTGATACATCGCCATGCCCGCCGCCCCCTGCACCAGCGGCTCGACGATGAAGGCAGCCAGACGGGCGTGATGCTGTTGCAGATGCGACTCCAGCGCATCCGCACAACGCAGCGCAAAGGCTTCCGCGCTTTCGCCCGGTTCGGCGTCGCGCCAGTCGGGACTGGGCACGGTGGCGTTCTGCCGGATGAGCGCACCATAGGCGTCGCGGAACAGCGCCACGTCGGTCACCGACAGCGCACCCAGCGTCTCGCCGTGGTAACTGTTCTGTAGACTGATGAATTGCGTCTTGTCCGGCCGGCCGGTGTTGCGCCAGTAATGGGCGCTCATCTTCAGCGCGATCTCGGTGGCCGAGGCGCCGTCCGAACCATAGAAGCAGTGGCCGAGCCCGGCCGGGGCGAGTGCGCGCAATCTTTCCGAGAGCTGCACCACCGGCTCATGGGTGAAACCGGCAAGCATCACATGTTCCAGCTTGCCCAACTGGTCGGTGATGGCGGTGTTGATGCGCGGGTTGCAGTGGCCGAACAGGTTCACCCACCAGGAACTGACCGCATCGAGGTAACGCTTGCCGTCGAAGTCGTACAGCCACACGCCTGCGCCGCGCGCGATGGGCACCAGCGGCAGCGACTCGTGTCGCTTCATCTGGGTACAGGGATGCCATACTGCGGCGAGGCTGCGCGCGAGCAGATCGGGGTTGGATGTCATGCCTGTCATCATAGCGTAAGATGCTTGCACACTTTACGGGGGGCAGACATGGACATCCTGATCACGGGCGGTACGGGGCTTATCGGACGTGCGTTGTGCAAGGCCTTGCATGTCGACGGTCATCGTCTGACAGTGTTGAGCCGCAAGCCGGAGAGCGTCGCGCCGAAATGCGGCGCGGACGTGGCGGCCATGGCGAGCCTGGACGAATGGACGCCGCAGCGACATTTCGATGCTGTGATCAACCTTGCGGGTGAACCGATCGCGGACCGTGCATGGACTGCGGCGCGCAAACAGGTGTTGCGCGACAGCCGCATCGCGCTCACCGACAAGCTGGTCGCGCGCATCGCGCAAGCCGAACATAAACCCGCCGTGCTGCTGTCGGGTTCCGCCATCGGCTATTACGGCAATGGCGGCGACCGCGAACTGGGCGAGGACAGTCCGCCCGGCACGGATTTCGCAGCGATGCTTTGCCGCGACTGGGAAGCGGCGGCCCGCGAGGCCGAACGCCACGGCGTGCGGGTCTGCCTGTTGCGCACCGGACTGATTCTGTCGCGCGACGGCGGCCTGCTCGGGCGCATGCTGTCGCCGTTCCGGCTCGGGCTTGGGGCGCGGCTGGGCGACGGCCGGCAGTGGATGAGCTGGATTCATATCGACGACTACGTGGCGCAGCTGCGCTGGATGCTGCGCGACGACACGTTGCGCGGGCCTTTCAACATGACCGCTCCCCATCCGGTGACCAACGCCATGTTCACGCGCACCCTGGCGCATGCCTTGCATCGCCCGGCGCTGTTCGTTGCCCCCGGCTTCCTGATGCGCCCCGTGCTCGGCGAGCGCGCGACGCTGCTGCTGGAGGGGCAGCGCGTGCTACCGCGCAATCTGCAGGCACACCATGCGCGCTATCTCTACCCGGAACTTGCCGCCGCCCTGCAGGCGATCCTGGCATCCGGCAAATAATTTTCTGGCGCGCTCTTGAAATGCAAAGGGGGTGCCCCTATCATTAGCACTCGCTGGCGCGGAGTGCTAACTCCCCGCCGATGCAAATCATCAACTCACTGATTTTAGGAGAAATAAGCATGAAGATTCGTCCTTTGCACGATCGTGTCATCGTCAAGCGCATGGAAGAAGAGCGCAAGACTGCTTCCGGCATCGTGATTCCCGATGCAGCGGCCGAGAAGCCCGACCAAGGCGAAGTCATCGCTGTGGGCAACGGCAAGATCGGTGACGACGGCAAGGTCCGTCCCATGAACGTCAAGGTGGGCGACAAGGTGTTGTTCGGCAAGTACTCCGGCCAGGCCTTCAAGATGGAAGGCGTGGAATACCTGCAGATGCGCGAAGACGACATCATCGGCATCATCGAAGCCTAAACGATCAACGAATCCAGGAGATAAGAAATGGCAGCTAAAGACGTTAAATTCAACGAAGCCGCGCGCGTCAAGATGGTCGCGGGTGTGAACATCCTGGCCGATGCGGTCAAGGTCACCCTCGGTCCAAAGGGCCGCAATGTGGTGCTGGACCGTTCCTACGGCGCACCGACCATCACCAAGGACGGCGTTTCCGTCGCCAAGGAGATCGAACTGAAGGACAAGTTCGAGAACATGGGTGCACAGATGGTGAAGGAAGTCGCCTCCAAGACCTCCGACGTGGCCGGTGACGGCACCACCACCGCTACCGTGCTGGCGCAGGCCATCGTGCAGGAAGGCATGAAATTCGTGGCCGCCGGCATGAATCCCATGGACCTGAAGCGCGGCATCGACAAGGCCGTGGGTGCCGCCGTCGAAGAACTGAAGAAGATCTCCAAGCCCTGCACTACCAGCAAGGAGATTGCCCAGGTCGGTTCCATCTCCGCCAACTCCGACACCGCCGTCGGCCAGAAGATTGCCGAAGCGATGGACAAGGTCGGCAAGGAAGGTGTCATCACCATCGAGGACGGTTCCGGCCTGCAGGATGAGCTGGAAGTGGTCGAGGGCATGCAGTTCGATCGCGGCTACCTGTCGCCGTACTTCATCAACAACCAGGATCGCCAGATCGCGGCGATGGAGAATCCCTACATCCTGCTGCACGACAAGAAGATCTCCAACATTCGCGATCTGCTGCCGGTGCTGGAACAAGTCGCCAAGGCCGGTCGTCCGCTGCTGATCATCGCCGAGGATGTTGAAGGTGAAGCCTTGGCCACCTTGGTGGTCAACAACATCCGCGGCATCCTGAAGACCGTCGCGGTCAAGGCGCCGGGCTTCGGCGACCGCCGCAAGGCCATGCTGGAAGACATCGCTATCCTGACTGGCGGCACGGTAATCGCGGAAGAAGTCGGCCTGACGCTGGAGAAGGCCACCCTCGACATGCTGGGCCAGGCCAAGCGCGTCGAAGTGGCCAAGGAAGCTACCACCATCATTGATGGTGCCGGCAAGGAAGACGCGATCAAGGGCCGTATCACCCAGATCAACAAGCAGATTGAAGAGTCCACCAGCGACTACGACAAGGAGAAGCTGCAGGAGCGCAAGGCCAAGCTGGCCGGCGGTGTGGCCGTGATCAAGGTCGGCGCCGCGACCGAAGTCGAGATGAAAGAGAAGAAGGCGCGCGTGGAAGATGCGCTGCACGCCACCCGCGCTGCGGTGGAAGAGGGCATCGTCCCCGGCGGCGGTGTCGCACTGCTGCGTGCCAAGGCGGCTGTCGGCAAGCTGAAGGGGGACAACCATGACCAGGACGCCGGCATCACCATCGTCCTGCGCGCCATGGAAGCCCCGTTGCGCGCGATCACGCTCAACGCAGGCGACGAGCCCAGCGTGGTGGTAAACAAGGTGCTGGAAGGCAAGGGCAACTTCGGCTACAACGCCGCCACCGGCGAATTCGGCGACATGCTGGAGATGGGCGTGGTCGACCCGACCAAGGTCACCCGCACCGCACTGCAGAACGCCGCTTCCGTGGCCGGCCTGATGCTGACCACTGCCTGCATGGTAGCCGAACTGCCAGAAGACAAACCGGCAGCACCGGCCGCCGGCATGGGCGACATGTGAGGCATGATGTAATGCCCGCCTCCATGGCCTGAACGGACCCCGCCTCGCGCGGGGTTCATTTTTTGTGTGTTGTCAACAAATAGAACTGTCCGGTTTCGTAGCACATAAACTGTCCGCTCTT
>JBBIGX010000080.1:0-286 GCA_037447315.1 Gallionellaceae bacterium
TGACCAGCGGAAAACCTTGGGAGAGGTCGAAGCGCATCTGGTAGCCGAACACGCTGGTGGTGCCGGTACCGGTGCGGTCGGACTTCTTGGTGCCGTGGTCCAGCACGTGCTGCATCAGGTCGAGGTATTGGCGCATGGCGTAGCCCGTATAATCGCGGCATTCATTGACTAAACGAGGCTGCAATGCTAGCACAACTGATCCACGCCAAAACCTTGCCCGCCAGCCCCCACTTGCTGGTGCTGATGGCGAAAGGTAAGACCTTGCCCAAGGACATCGCGCATGGCG
>JBBIGX010000080.1:296-5655 GCA_037447315.1 Gallionellaceae bacterium
CAACTTAGCATTTCCACTACGCTTTCCGCCCCCCACCAACTCATCCTACTCCCCAAGGCCAAGACCCTGCCCAAGGACATCGCACATGGCGAGTTGCTCGCCAGCGTACTCAAGCGCCGCGACATGAAGGCGGAAGAGCTGGCGAAATCGCCCGTCGCGGCGAATGCGGCGGACGGTACGCTGGTGGTGTGGGCGATGCTGGATGACAAGAAGGATGCGTTCGCGCAGCAGGTGGTGGTGCGCAAGGCGCTGCAACTGCTGCTGGAAGAGCAGCCGAAGGTGCTGGGCATCGCGGTATCGGGGGCGACGGCACAGCGTGCCGCCGAGTTGGCGGTGTATGGCGCGTGGGTGAATGCGACGCTGCTGCCGGTGCACAAGAAGAAGGATGAGCGCAAGCCGCTGCAGAAGATCATGCTGGCTGGCAGTGTGGATCGCAAGCCGTTCGACGCGCTGCGCGCGCAGGCCGAAGGCAACCTGCTGTGCCGCGAGCTGACTATCCTGCCGCCGAACGAACTGACGCCGGGCCTGTATCGCCAGCGCATCAAGAAACTGGCCACGGCCAACAAGTGGAAGCACGAAGAGTTCGACATCAAGAAGCTGCGCGCGATGGGCGCGGGGGCTTTCGTAGCGGTGGCGCAGGGCAGCGACCCGGAAGACGCGGCCATCGTGCATCTCTCTTACAAGCATCCCAAGGCGAAGCAGACCGTCGCGCTGGTCGGCAAGGGCATCTGCTTCGATACCGGCGGCCACAACCTCAAGCCTTCGCGCTACATGCACAACATGCACGAGGACATGAACGGCTCGGCGGTGTCGCTGGGCATCCTGCTCGCGGCGACGCAAATGAAACTGCCGGTGAACATCGATTGCTGGCTGGCGCTGGCGCAGAACCACATCAGCCCCAAGGCCTACAAGCAGAACGACATCGTGAAGGCGTTGAACGGCACGCACATCGAGATCGTGCATACCGATGCCGAGGGCCGCATGGTGCTGGCCGATACGCTCACGCTGGCCTCGCGTGCCAAACCGAACCTGATGATCGACTTCGCCACGCTCACCGGCAGCATGGCGACCGCGCTGGGCGCGCGCTATTCCGGCGTGTTCGCCACCAGCGACGAGCTGGCGCAACGCGCAGTGAACACCGGCAAGCAGACCGGCGAGCGCCTGTGCGCTTTCCCGCAGGACGAGGATTACGAAGCCGAGCTGGATTCCAAGGTGGCCGATATCAAGCAATGCACGCTGGCGGGCGAGGCGGACCACATCCTCGCCACGTGCTTCCTCAAGCGCTTTGTCGAGCACGACACGCCCTGGCTGCACGTGGACCTGTCATCCAGCCGCTGTGAAGGCGGGCTGGGTATCGTGGCGGGTGACGTGAACGGCTTCGGGGTGGCGTGGGGTGTGGCGATGCTGAAAGGCGCGCATTGATGCGCTGGCTGCTGCTGTGTCTCGCCCTGCTCACGGCGGGCTGCAGCGAGCCCCCGCAGGAAGTGGCGCTGCCGCCGGGAACGGTGGTGCTGGCCTTGGGCGACAGCCTCACCGCCGGGGCGGGCGTGTCGCCGGAGCAGGCCTGGCCTGCATTGCTGGCGCAGCGCACCGGTTGGCAGGTGGTCAATGGCGGGGTGAACGGCGATACCAGCGCGCAGGGTTTGCAGCGCTTGCCTGCGCTGCTGGAGGAACATGCGCCGGTATTGGTGCTGGTGACGCTGGGCGGCAACGACATGCTGCGCCGTTTGCCGCAGGCCGAGACCGAGGAGAACCTGGCGCGCATCATCGTGAAGTGCAAGGCGGAAGGTGCGCGCGTGGTGCTGGTGGCGACGCCGCAGCCCAGCCTGGCGGGTGCGGTGCTGCGCAATCTTTCCGCCCCGGATTTCTATCGCGAGATCGCCGCCGCGCATGAAGTGCCGCTGATCGAGGATGCCATCGCCGAGGTACTGTCCGACCCCCTGCTCAAGGGCGATCAGGTGCACCCGAATGCGGAGGGACATGCCGTGCTCGCCGGGAAGATCTCCGTGGCGTTGCAGGGGTTGGGCTACCTGAACTGACTGGGTGAACTGACTGGGTGAACTGACTGGGTGAACTGACTGGGTGATTGCGGAAGGCGGTACGCGCGGCTAGTATGGCAGCGCCGGGGAGGGGGCGATGCTGATCGCCCGGCCGGCGGTACTGTCCCATTTCAACCGTTCAGGAGGAGGCAAGATGATCTCGTTCAATTCCGGTTTCATGCGCTGGACCAGCCGAGTGATGATGGTGCTGATGGCGAGCATGGCGATGCCCATGACCGCATCGGCGCAGATGGTGGGTACCGAGGCAGTGATCGATCATGCGGCAGCCGAGCAGAGCCGCGCCAAGATTCTGTCGCTGGTGAACCGCGACGAGGTGCGGGCGCAACTGGAAGCACGCGGCGTCTCGATGGAGCAGGCCAAGGCGCGCGTAGATGCGCTGACTGACGAGGAAGCGCTACAGGTCGCGGCACAGATTGACCAGCTGCCGGCCGGCGGCGACATCCTCGGCACTGCGGTGTTCGTCTTCATCATCCTGCTGGTGACCGACATCCTCGGCTACACCAAGGTCTTCCCGTTCACCCGCTCCATTCGCTGATCCATGTGCCTGACGTGTGCCCGCCATCTGGCGGGTGTGCTCATTCTGGCGCTGGCGGGGTGTGCGACTGCTCCCCCGCCGCCCGAGCTCACCTCTGAGAACACATCGGCCGCCTTGCCGCGCAAGGTGGAGCTGGATGCTGTGCCGTATTTCCCGCAGGAAGACTTCCAGTGCGGACCTTCCGCGCTGGCGATGGTGTTGAACCATGCCGGCGTGTCCACCGACCCCGAGGCGCTCAAGCCGGAAGTCTATCTGCCGGAACGCGAGGGCAGCCTGCAGGTGGAGATGGCTGCAACGGTACGACGGCATGGGCGGGTCGCCTATCTGCTGGAACCTGCGCTGGGCGACATTCTGGAAGAAGTGGCGCGTGGTACACCTGTCGTGGTGTTGCAGAATCTGGTGCTGGACTGGTATCCGGTCTGGCATTACGCAGTGGTCATCGGATACGACCTGGAGCGTAAGGAGATCATCCTGCGCTCGGGGCGCGAGCAGCGCCAGACACTCTCCTTCATCACGTTCCAGAACACCTGGGCGCGCAGCGAGCACTGGGCAATGGTGGCGGTCCCGCCGGAGCGCGTGCCCGCCACGGCGCAGGAAGCGCGCTATGTCGCCGCCGTGAATGCGCTGGGCAAGACCGGCAAGCTGCAGGAAGCCCGTGCCGCCTATCAGGCAGCGGCCGTGCGCTGGCCGCAAAGCTTGGGCGTACAGATCGGACTGGGGAATGTCGCCTATCTGCTGAAGCGCCTGGACGAAGCCGAGCAGGTGTTCCGCCGCGCGGTCGATGGACATCCGGATTCGGTGGCAGCGCTCAATAATCTGGCGCAGACACTTTCCGATCTGGGGCGGGACGAGGAGGCGCTGGGTTATGTGCAGAAAGCGGTCGCGCTGGGCGGACCGTTGCAGGACATCGCGCGTGCCACGCAGGCCGATATCGAGCGCAAGCTTAAGCGCTGAACTGTAATCCCCAGGCAATCATCAAATAGCGCGCGAACTTTCCCAGCGCCATGAACAGCGCGGCGTGCCAGGGGTTCAGGCGCAGCCAGCCCGCAGCAAGGCAAAGCGCATCACCGATGAACGGGGTCCACGCCAGCAACAGAACGGGGGAACCGTATCTCCGGACATGTCCGACGTGTTTGAGTTGCTGTGTCATCGGCAGCAACCCGCCCATGCCGAACGAGATCATGCCGCCCAGCGTATTGCCGAGCGTGCCGAGCAGCAGCGCGGGCCAGAACAGTTCGGGATGCCGATGCAACACGCCGGCCAGCACCAGTTCGGAACCGCCCGGCAGCAGCGTTGCGCCGAGCAGGCTGGAGATGAACAGCCCCCACAGGCTGAGGTCGGAAGTGATGATTCCGTTGAGCGTATCCATCGGTCAGTCCAGCGTCCTGCGGAAGGTCTTCAGTCCCACGCCCAGCACCACCGCGATGAACAGGAACAGCGGCCAGGTGTGCGACCACAGCAGCTCCGGGCCGTTGCCCTTGAGCAGGATGCCGCGCACCAGTTGCACGAAATGGGTGAGCGGCAGTGCATTGCCGATCCATTGTGCCCACTCGGGCATGCCGCGGAAGGGGAACATGAAGCCGGACAACAGGATGGAGGGCAGGAAGAAGAAAAACGTCATCTGCATCGCCTGCAGCTGGTTGCGCGCGATGGAGCTGAAGGTGATGCCGAGCGTGAGGTTGGCGCAGATGAACAGCAGCACCACCGCATACAGCAGCGTCAGGCTCCCCAGCATCGGCACGTCGAAGATCCAGCGTGCCGCCAGCAGGATGACCGTGACCTGGATCAGGCCGATGAGGATGTAGGGCACAATCTTGCCGGTCATCACTTCCAGCGGTGTGGCGGGTGTGGCGAGCAGGTTCTCTAGGGTGCCGCGCTCGCGTTCACGCGTCATTGCCAGGCTGGTCATCAGCACCATGGTCATCGTCAGAATCACGCCGATCAGTGCCGGCACGATGTTGTGCGAGGTGACGCCTTCCGGGTTGTAGCGTTTGTGCACGCGCAGTTCGATCAGGCCGCCCGGCAACGGCGGACGGAAGCCGGGCAGGTCGTGCGCGAACACCTCGTTGCCGAGGCGGTTGAGTACCGACAGCGCTCCGGCCGCGGCCACCGGATCGGTGGCGTCGGCTTCGATCAGGATGGCGGGTCGTTCGCCGCGCAGCAGCGCGCGCTGAAAGCCCTGCGGGAAATTGACGACGAACTGCACCGCACCCTTATTCAGCAGTTCGTTGGCCTCGCGCTCGCTGCCGACCGAGCCAATGATGTCGAAATATCCGCTGTTCTTCAGCGCTGAGAGGTAGTCGCGCGTGAAGGCATTGGATTCGTGCGGCAGCACCACGGTGGGTAGATGCTTGGGATCGGAGTTGATGGCGAAACCGAAGATCAGCAGCTGGATGATGGGAATGCCAAGGATCATGCCGAAGGTGAGGCGGTCGCGTTTGAGCTGGATGAATTCCTTGACGACGATGCCGAGCCAGCGCTGCCAGGACAGCCGCCGGATATGCAGATGGAGGCGGGCGAGCCTGCTCATTTCTCGAACTGGTCGCGCGCGTCGCGCATCAAGTGGATGAAAGCATCTTCCAGCGAAGGCGCATCGTGTTTGACCAGCAACTCGTTGTCCCTGCCGTATTGCGTGATCTCAAGCTCCAGCAGTTCGGCATCGCGGCCGGAGACATGTAGCGTGGTGCCGAAGGTGGTGACCTGCTCCACTGGAGAGGAAAAGATTTGAGGAGACTGATGTGATGCGACGGTTTGGTCGCGGGAA
>JBBIGX010000081.1:0-5653 GCA_037447315.1 Gallionellaceae bacterium
GATGCTCGCGGGGGCGGCGCTGTATGTGCTGTGCTGGCTGCCTTTGCTGCTCGGCATGCCGATGGGGAGCGTGGCCAGCCATGCGCTGTTCTTCGTGATGGGACTGGCCGCGCCCAGTTTCACCCTGAGCTGGGCCTGCGCCAAGGAGGTGAACCCGCCCGCGCTGTCCGGCATGGCGACCAGCGTGGTCAATGTCGGCGCCTTCCTCGGCACCGCCATCCTGCAACCCCTGGTCGGCTGGGCCATCGACCGCGCACATGCCGGCAGCACTGCGCCGTTGGCACTGGCCGACTACCAGGCCGGCATGGGCCTGATGATCGGCTTCGCCGTCATCGGCTTGTGCGCCATCTTCTTTGTGCGCGAGACGTACTGCCGTTACGCGGATTGAGGCGGCGCCCCCGCTTATTGCAGTTCCTTGAAGAAATTCACCACCGCCAGCACCCGCTGCTTCAGGTCCCCATACTTCAATTCGATACGCACCTTGTCCTGACCGGCCATCTTGATGTGGCGTTTGCTCTGGATCATGGTGATGATCTTCATCGGGTCGATGGGCGGGTTGGGGACGAACTGGATGACGATGGCTTCGGATGAAGCATCCACCTTGTTGATGCCGAGCGGCTTGGCGAGGATGCGCAGGCGGTGGCAATCGAACAGCGCGGTCGTCGCATCGGGCAGCAGGCCGAAGCGGTCGATGAGTTCCTGCTGCATGTCTTCCAGTTCCTGCTCGGTCTCGCAGTTGGCCAACCGCTTGTAGATGACCAGCCGCTGGTGGATGTCACCGCAGTAGTCGTTCGGCAACAGCGCGGGGGTGTGCAGGTTGATCTCGGTGGTGACGCCCAGCGGGTGCGCCATGTCCGGCTCCTTGCCGGACTTCAGCGACTTGATGGCGGCGTTGAGCATGTCGTTGTAGAGCGAGAAACCGATCTCCTGCATCTCCCCGCTCTGCGATTCGCCCAGCACTTCGCCCGCGCCGCGTATCTCCAAATCGTGCATGGCGAGAAAGAAACCACTGCCCAGTTGCTCCATGGCTTGGATGGCTTCCAGACGCTTCTTGGCCTGCGCAGTCAAACCTTCCTTGTGGTCTACCAGTAGATAAGCGTAAGCCTGGTGGTGCGAGCGTCCCACGCGGCCGCGCAACTGGGGCAACTGCGCGAGGCCGAAGCGGTCGGCGCGGTTAATGAGGATGGTGTTGGCGGTCGGCACGTCGATGCCGGTCTCGATGATGGTGGAGCAGAGCAGCACGTTGAAGCGCTGATGGGTGAAATCGCGCATCACTGCTTCCAGTTCGCGTTCGCCCATCTGGCCGTGCGCCATGCGGATGCGCGCCTCCGGCAGCAGGGTCTCCAGCTTCTCCAGCATATTTCGCATCGTCTCCACTTCGTTGTGCAGGAAGTACACCTGCCCGCCGCGTTTGAGTTCGCGCAGCACGGCTTCGCGGATCACGCCCTGGCTGAAGTTGCTGACGAAGGTCTTGATGGAGAGGCGGCGCTGTGGCGCAGTGGCGATCACCGAGAAATCGCGCAGGCCTTCCAGTGACATCGCCAGGGTGCGCGGGATCGGCGTGGCGGTGAGCGTGAGCACGTCCACTTCTGCGCGCAGCGCTTTCAATCTCTCCTTCTGCTGCACGCCAAAGCGGTGTTCCTCGTCGATGATAACGAGACCGAGGTTGTGGAACTTGACATCCTTCTGGATCAGTTTGTGTGTGCCGATGATGATGTCGATCTTGCCCTCGCTGAGGTCCTTCAGCGCCTGCGTGCTCTCCTTGCCGGAACGGAAGCGCGACAGCTCGGCCACCTTCACCGGGAAATCGGCGAAGCGCGTGGAGAAGTTCTGGTAGTGCTGCTCCACCAACAACGTGGTGGGGGCAAGCACGGCCACCTGCTTGCCTTCGTGGGCGGCGATGAAGGCGGCGCGCAATGCGACCTCGGTCTTGCCGAAGCCGACGTCGCCGCAGATCAGCCTATCCATCGGTTTGCCCGATTGCAGGTCAAGGATGACGGCCTCGATGGCAGCGGCCTGGTCGGCGGTCTCCTCGAAACCGAAGCCGGCCGCGAACGCTTCGTAGTCGTGGTAGTTGAACTTGAAGGCATGGCCTTTGCGCGTCGCCCGCTGGGCATACAGATTGAGCAGTTCGGCGGCGGTATCGCGCACCTGCTTCATGGCGCGCTGCTTGGCCTTGTCCCAGGCACCGCTGCCCAGCTTGTGCAATGGCGCGGCATCCGGCGCGCCGCCGCTGTAACGGCTGATCACATGCAGCTGCGACACCGGCACGTAGAGCTTGGCCTCGTCGGCGTATTCCAGCAGCAGGAACTCGTTCTCGCCATCGCCCATGTCCAGGTTCACCAGCCCCTGATAGCGCGCGATGCCGTGCTGTTCATGCACCACCGGGTCGCCCGGCTTCAGTTCCGAGAGGTCGCGCAGCAGGCCTTCGACATTGGTCTTCTTTGCGGCGCGGGCTACGCGGCCGCGCGACTGGGAGGCATAGAGCTCGCTCTCGGTGACGATGGCGAGTTGCTCATCGGTGAGCAGAAAGCCGTTGCTGACGGTGGCGACGCCGAGCATGAACTTGTCTTTGGCGGCAAGGAAACTGGCGTAGTCCTCGCACGGCACGGGCTCGAGGCCGTACTCCCTGAGATAGCCGGACATGATCTCGCGCCGGCCCAGACTGTCGGCCAGCAACAGCACGCGTCCGTCGTAATCGCGGATGAAGTCGGCGAACTTCTGCGTGGGAATCTCGGCGCGGCGGTCGACCGCGATGGGCGGGAGGGCGGCGGTCGGGCAGGGGCTGGCGTTCGCGCCGCTGTCATGGGCGGCGATGTCCATGCGCGCGAAGCCTTTCAGCTTCACGAAGAACTGCTCCGCACCCAGGAACAGTTCCTTTGTCTCCAGCAGCGGATGCTGCGGATCGCCGCGCAGCAGGTTGTAGCGCGAGGCGGCATCCTGCGTGAACTGCCGGATCGCGGCATCGACATCGTGGTGCAGGCACAGCGTGGCGTCAGTCGGCAGATAGTCGAACAGGGTCGCGGTCTGCTCAAAGAACAGCGGCAGGTAATACTCGATGCCGGCCGGGGCGATGCCCTTGCTCACATCCTTGTAGATGCGCGATTTGGACGGGTCGCCCTCGAATCTTTCCCGGAATCTCTGGCGGAAGGTGGCTTGGCCCTTTTCATCCAGCGGAAATTCGCGCGCGGGCAGCAGGCGGATTTCCGGCACGGGATACAAGGTGCGCTGGGTATCGACATCGAAGGTGGCGATGGTTTCGATCTCGTCGCCGAACAGATCGATGCGGTAGGGCAGCGTACTGCCCATGGGGAACAGGTCGATCAGCCCGCCGCGGATGCAATATTCTCCCGGCGTCAGCACCTGCTGCACATGGGTGTAACCGGCCAGTGTCATCTGCTGGCGGAAGCCATCGAGATCGAGCTTCTCGCCCTTTTTCAGGAAGAAGGTGTAAGCCGCCAGGTAACTCACCGGCGGCAGCGGATAGAGCGCGGTGGTGACGGGCGCCGCCACCACATCGCAGGCACGGGTGCGGATGTGGTGCAGCGTGGCGAGCCGTTCCGAGATCAGGTCCTGGTGCGGCGAGAAGTGGTCGTAGGGCAGCGTTTCCCAGTCCGGCAGCAGGAATGTCTTCAGCGACGGGGCGAAATAGGGAATCTCTTCCACCAGCCGCTGCGCTTCCAGCGCGTCGGCGGTGACGATCACCAATGGCGTCTTCTGTCGGGCGAATTCGGCCAGCGCCAGGGCGTCGGAGGAGCCGGCAAGGCGGGTATAGCGGGTATGTCCGGGGGCTAACAGCATGGTGAATCGGGTGCAAAGGGCGCGCATTATACTGCCGTCATCCGTCGCGACGCGCTCGTGTATCATCCCGGCAAAACACATCACACAGGGAGTAGGTCATACACATGGGTGTCCCCCGCTTTCCCGGCTCGCCTGGCTCAAGCGCAGCATGCGCCCCCTCATGCTGGCATGGGGCGCGGTGGTCGCCACCTCCCTCGCTGGAGCTGGGCGCGGAGCGCATCAAGGATATCCGCCTTGGTGCCACCATCCACGACATCGGCAAGATCGGCATCCCGGCCGAGGTGCTGAGCAAACCGTCGCGGCTGACCGAGATCGAGCTGCGCATCGTGCGTGAACATGCGCGCATCGTCGCCGGGCGCGGCACCCTGTACGACGCGCAGGCGGTGGATGCCTGCGTGCAGGTGCTGGACGGCGGTTTCGCGTTCACCTGAGAACGCGCACGGAGTTTGATAGACTCGCGCCCATGTCCGAATTCCACGCACTCGTTCCTGCCGCCGGCAGCGGAAGCCGCATGGGCCATGAACTGCCCAAACAATATCTCGACCTCGCCGGCCGCCCCATGATCTGGCATGCGCTCACCACGCTGTGTGCCAGTCCGCAGATCCGGACGGTGTTCGTGGTGCTGGCGCCGGGCGACGAATACTTCGCGCGCTACGACTGGTCGCATTGCGGCGCGAAGCTGGAGCCTTTGTACTGTGGCGGCGCGACGCGCGCCGAGAGCGTGGCCAACGGCCTGCTCGCCTCCGAGCTGGAGCCGGACGACTGGGTGCTGGTGCATGATGCCGCGCGCCCCTGCCTGAGTGCCCACCTGCTCACACGCATGATCGCCGAGCTGCGCGACGACCCGGTGGGCGGCATCCTGGCCGTGCCGGTGGCCGACACGCTAAAACGCGCCGACGCGCGGCAGCGCATCGCCCATACCGCGCCGCGCGAAGGGCTGTGGCAGGCGCAGACGCCGCAGATGTTCCGCGCCGGTCTGCTCGCCGAAGCCCTGGCGCGTTGCGCGCATGTCACCGACGAGGCGTCCGCCATCGAGGCGCTGGGGCTGCAACCGAAACTGGTGGGCAGCGATACCTCCAACTTCAAGGTCACCTACCCGCAGGATATCGAACTGGCAGAGTTGCTGTTGCAGAAAAGGAAATGAATATGCGTATCGGACAAGGCTTCGACGTCCACCAACTGGTCGCGGGGCGCAAGCTCATCATCGGCGGCGTGGACATCCCGTATCAGAAAGGCCTGCTCGGCCATTCCGATGCCGATGTGCTGCTGCACGCCATCTGCGATGCGCTGCTGGGCGCGGCGGCGCTGGGCGACATCGGCCGCCATTTCGCCGACACCGACGCGCAGTACAAGGACATCGACAGCCGCATCCTGCTGCGCGAGGTGCTGCACCGCGTGCGCGAGGCCGGCTGGCGCGTCGGCAACGTGGACGCCACCATCATCGCGCAGGCCCCGAAGATGGCGCCGCACATCCCGCAGATGGCGGCCAATATCGCGGCCGATCTGCGCCTCGAGAGGAGTGCGGTCAACGTCAAGGCGACTACCACCGAACAACTCGGTTACACCGGGCGCGGCGAAGGCATCGCGGCGCAGGCAGTGGTGTTGCTGCTCGCCGCATGAGACTGCTCGCCATCGAGACTTCTACCGAATACTGTTCTGCCGCGCTGTGGCGGGACGGCGACGTGATCGAGCGTTGCGAGCAGGTGGGGCAGAAGCACTCCGAAGTGCTGATGGGCATGATTGATGCCGTGCTGAAGGCGGCCGGTCTCACCATCCGCCAGGTCGACGGCATCGCCTTCGGCAAGGGGCCGGGTTCCTTCACCGGCGTGCGCATCGCCTGCGGCGTGACTCA
>JBBIGX010000082.1:0-5571 GCA_037447315.1 Gallionellaceae bacterium
ACAGTAGATATGACGATGGTGCAAAACTGGGACGACCAGAATGTTTACCAGTTGGGTGCTGCCTACAAAGTCAGTTCCGCTATGACTGTGCGTGCGGGTGTGAACATCGCCAACAACCCGGTGCCTGATAAATTTATGCATCCGCTGTTCCCTGCTGTTGCCAAGACTAACCTTTCCGGTGGTCTCGGTTATGCGATGAGCAAACAGTCGAGCATCAATGTTTATTTCGCCTATGTTCCGACGACCACGGTCACGAATGGCAGTGGTGTTTCTGTGGACTTCGGCGGCACCAGCGGCCAGTTCCTGTACTCCTACCGTTACTGATCGCTGCGGTAGCCACTCCGGACGGCGTCCTTCGCAAGAAGGGCGCCGTTTTTATTGCATCAGCCCAAGGCCTTGCCTGTGCTAGAATGCGCGCCCTTTTTTAACCCATCCAGGTAGCAGAACCATGTCCCGCGCCATCCGCAATATCGCCATCATCGCCCACGTGGACCACGGCAAGACCACGCTGGTCGACCAGCTCTTGAGACAGTCCGGTACTTTTGCCGCGCACCAGAAGGTGGATGAGCGCGTGATGGACAGCAACGACCTGGAAAAGGAACGCGGCATCACCATCCTGGCCAAGAACACGGCCATCCAGTACGGCGACACTCACATCAACATCGTCGATACACCGGGACATGCCGACTTCGGCGGCGAGGTGGAGCGGGTGCTGGGCATGGTGGACGGTGTGGTGCTGCTGGTCGATGCGGTCGAAGGCCCGATGCCGCAGACTCGCTTCGTGACCAAGAAGGCGCTGGCCCAGGGGCTCAAGCCCATCGTCGTGATCAACAAGGTCGACCGCCCGGGCGGGCGGCCGGACTGGGTGGTGAACCAGACCTTCGACCTGTTCGACAAGCTGGGGGCCACCGACGAGCAGCTCGACTTCCCCATCATCTATGCTTCGGGACTCAACGGCTGGGCCTGTCTCGACCTCAAGGATGCGCCGTCCCATGGCGGTTCAGCGTCCGACATGAAGCCATTGTTCGACGCCATCCTGTCTCACGTGCCGACCCCGCCCGGCGACCCGGACGCTCCGTTGCAGTTGCAGATCGCCGCCCTCGACTACTCGACCTATACCGGCCGCCTTGGGGTCGGGCGCGTGCTCAACGGCCGGATCAAGCCGGGCATGCAGGTCGCCGTGATGAACCACAAGGAGCAGGTGGCCACCGGCAAG
Organism: Gallionellaceae bacterium; assembly: GCA_037447315.1. GTDB lineage: Bacteria > Pseudomonadota > Gammaproteobacteria > Burkholderiales > Gallionellaceae > Sideroxyarcus. The sequence continues at coordinate 1,217 of JBBIGX010000082.1, forward strand.
ATCAACCAGGTGCTGGGCTTCAAGGGCCTGGAGCGAATTCCGGTCGACGAGGCCGGGGCCGGCGACATCATCATCGTTTCCGGTCTGGAGGACATTGGCATCGGGGTGACGATCTGCGACAAGGACAACCCAGTGGGGCTGCCCATGCTCTCGGTGGACGAGCCCACCCTGACCATGGATTTCATGGTCAACACCTCGCCACTGGCCGGACAGGAAGGCAAGTTCGTGACCTCGCGCCAGATCCGCGACCGCCTGACGAAGGAGCTGCTGACCAATGTTGCGCTGCGCGTGGAGGACACCGAGGATGCCGATGTGTTCCGCGTCTCCGGCCGCGGTGAACTGCACCTGACCATCCTGCTGGAGAACATGCGCCGCGAAGGGTTTGAGCTGGCCGTGGGCAAACCGCGCGTCGTTTATAAAGAGATCAACGGCGAGAAGTGCGAGCCGTACGAGAACCTGACCATCGACCTCGAAGACGGCCATCAGGGCGCGGTGATGGAAGAGATCGGCCGCCGCCGTGGCGAACTCACCAACATGGAATCCGATGGTAATGGCCGCACCCGTCTGGAATACCACATCCCGGCGCGCGGCCTGATCGGCTTCCAGTCCGACTTCATGACCATGACACGCGGCACCGGCCTGATGAGCCATGTGTTCGACGACTACGGTCCGGTCAAGGCCGATCTGCCGGGCCGTCACAACGGCGTGCTGATCTCGCAGGAAGACGGCGAAGCGGTGGCCTATGCGTTGTGGAACCTGGAAGACCGCGGCCGCATGTTCGTCAGTCCCGGCGACAAGCTTTATGAAGGCATGATCATCGGTATCCACAGCCGCGACAACGACCTGGTGGTCAACCCGATCAAGGGCAAGAAGCTGACCAACGTGCGCGCTTCCGGCACCGACGAGGCCGTGCGCCTGACCCCGCCGATCAAGCTCACGCTGGAATCCGCCGTCGAGTTCATCGACGACGACGAGCTGGTCGAAATCACCCCCAAGACCATCCGCATCCGCAAGCGCTACCTGAAGGAGCATGAGCGCAAGCGCGCTTCCAAGGCCGGGTAAATACGGCTGGAACACCGGGGACGAGGGGCGCGCAAGCGCCCTTTGTCATTTATACTTCGCGCCATCCCTTGCCGCCTTTCCGTCACGCTGGAAACCGTACTTCTGATCCTCGTTTTGTTGCTGCTGGCCGCCATGTTGGTCTTGCAGTTGCGGCAACCTGCGCGTAATGCGCAGGTGCTGGAGCAGCAGCATCGTGCCATGCTCACCGATCTGGGCGATGGACTGAACAAGCAGGGCGACCGGCTGATCGTGGCACAAGCGGCCGAGTCGGAGCGACTGCGCTCGGCCGTGGCCGAGGAGTTGCGCGCGACGCGCGACGCGCTCAACGCCCTGCAGGCCAAGCAGGATGGCTTGCGCAGCGAGATGCTGGCCCAGATGTTGGAAAAAATGAACATCATGCTGGAGAAACTGACGGAGCAGGGGCGCGCCGACCAGAAGCTGATCCAGGAAGCGTTCTCCAACGCCATGCAGCATCTGCGCACCAGTATCGATACGCTTTCCAAGACGGTGGACGGACGTCTGGAGCAGATCGGCGGCAAGGTCAACGAGCGCCTCGATGAAGGTTTCAAGAAGACCAACGAGACCTTCGTCAGTGTGATGGCGCGGCTGGCCACCATCGACGAGGCGCAGAAGAAGATCGACGGGCTCACCACCAACGTGGTGAGCCTGCAGGAGCTGCTGGGCGACAAGCGTTCGCGCGGCGCGTTCGGCGAGGTGCAGCTGGAAGGGCTGGTGCGCAACATCCTGCCGACGCAGGCCTTCGAGATGCAGTATTCGCTGCCCAACGGCACGCGCGCCGACTGTGTGCTAAAACTGCCCGAACCGACCGGCCTGGTGGCGGTCGATTCCAAGTTCCCGCTGGAGAACTATCGCAAGATGCTGGATGGCGAGACGGGCGCCGAGAAACAATTCAAAGCCGATGTGAAGAAGCATATCGACGACATCGGCGGCAAATACATCATCCCCGAAGTAACCTCGGACGGCGCGGTCATGTTCATCCCGGCCGAGGCGGTGTTCGCCGAGATCCATGCGCACCATCCCGACCTGATCGAATACGCGATGCAAAAGCGCGTGTGGGTGGTGTCGCCGACCACGCTGATGGCGGTGCTCAACACGGCACGCGCGGTGATGAAGGATGTGGAGACGCGCAAACAGGTGCACATCATCAAGGATGAGCTGGGAAAACTGGGCAAGGAGTTCGGCCGCTTCGACGAGCGCATGAAAAAGTTGGCCGACCACATCCGTCAGGCGCACGAGGATGCGAAGGACGTGCAGATTACCAGCGAGAAGATATCGAAACGCTTCACCAGCATCGAGCGGGTGGAACTGGATCATCACCCGGCGGCGTTGCCGCCTGAGCGTCAACTCTGACGAGGAACCGAACATGGCTTCTGCACATACCTGGAAATTCTTCCGCGCCGGCGGTTTCCATCAGGTGCAACTGGACAGCGGCGTCGGCCGCCGCACCCAAGCTGGCTTGCGATGTCGCCAAGTTCGCCGGTATCTTCGCTGCCATCGGCGGTATCCGGGCGTCCGTGGTCAGCGGCATCCTAGTCTCAAGCTCTGGCAAATACCGCTGGCGGTGATCGGACTGATGCTGGCCATCTCGCTGCCTTCCATGGCGCTGGCCTGGTTCAAACTGAAGAAGCGCAACCTGGGGCCCATCCTCCATGCCTGCGGCTGGGCGATCAATGCGCGCGCCCTGATCAACATCCCGTTCGGTACGGCACTGACCGGGTTGCCGCATCTGCCGGCTGGCGCGCAACGCGCACTGTTCGATCCCTACGCCGAGAAAAAACCGCTGTGGCCCTATCTGCTGGGAGCGGTGCTGCTGATGGCTGCACTGGTCTGGGCGTGGTACGCCGGATATTTCGCATGAGGTCATGCCGCACATGAAGATCGCCATCGCCCAGATCAACTGCACCGTCGGGGACCTTGCGGGCAATGCCGCGAAGATCGCCGACTATGCGCAGCGCGCCAAGGCACTGGGTGCCTCCGTTCTGCTGACACCGGAACTCAGCCTGTGCGGCTACCCGCCCGAGGATCTGCTGCTGCGCGATGGCTTCTACCATGCCTGCGACGAGGCGCTGGCGGAGCTGGCGCTGCAAGCCCAGGGCATCATCCTGCTGGTCGGGCATCCGCAGCGTGTGGGCGAGCGGTATTACAACGCTGCCTCCATCCTGCGCGACGGGCGAATCGTGGCGACTTACCACAAGCATGCCCTGCCCAACCACAGCGTGTTCGACGAGGAACGCTATTTCGATCACGGGGAAGAGGCGTGTATCCTCGACCTGCATGGCACGCGTTTCGGCATCAACATCTGTGCCGATGTGTGGAGCGAGCAGGCCGCGACACGCGCGAAGGAGGCCGGCGCCGAGGTGCTGCTGGTGTTGAACGCCTCGCCCTACCATTACGACAAGCAGGCGACGCGCTATGAGACATTGCGCGACCGCATCGGTGAGACCGGCATGCCGGTGGTCTACGCCAACATGGTGGGAGGACAGGATGAACTGGTGTTCGACGGTTCCTCGTTCGCCATGGATGCGGAGGGCGAACTGACCCACCAGTTCGCGGCGTTCGACGAGTTGCTGGGCATCGTCGAAGTGCGCGACGGCGAACTGGTGCCGGGAGAGATACAGGCGGTGCTGGCCGAGGAGGCCAGTATCTACCGCGCATTGTGCGTGGGCGTGCGCGACTACATCACAAAGAACCGTTTCCCCGGCGTGCTGCTGGGTTTATCCGGCGGCATCGATTCGGCACTGACGCTGGCCATCGCGGTGGATGCGCTGGGTGCGGACAAGGTACGCGCGGTGATGATGCCTTCTCCCTACACCGCACAGATCAGCCTGGACGACTCACGCGAGATGGTGCGCCTCCTCGGCGTGCGTTACGACGAGATCCCCATCGCACCGGTGTTCGATAGCTATCTGTCCGTGCTGGAAGGGGCGTTCGAGGGGCGTACGCCAGACACCACCGAGGAGAACCTCCAGGCGCGCGTCCGCGGCAACATCCTGATGGCGCTGTCGAACAAGTTCGGTGCGCTGGTGCTGACCACCGGCAACAAGTCGGAGATGACCGTCGGTTATTGCACGCTGTATGGCGACATGGCGGGCGGTTTCGCCGTGCTGAAGGATGTGAGCAAGCAATGGGTCTATCGACTGTCGAGATGGCGCAATGCGCAGGGGAGGGTGATTCCGGAGCGCATCATCACCCGCCCGCCCAGTGCCGAGTTGCGTCCCAACCAGACCGACCAGGACAGCCTGCCGCCGTATGAGGTGCTGGATGCGATCATG
>JBBIGX010000083.1:0-5554 GCA_037447315.1 Gallionellaceae bacterium
CCCCTAGCCATGTGACCCCCAATTGCTGATCCGATGCCGGAGGCGACGCTGGCGGCGGTGTTGCTGTCGCTGGCGATGGAATACCTGCAGATGTACCTGCCGATGCGCACCAGTGCGAGTGTGGATGTGCTGACCAACGGGCTGGGGGCGCTGGGCGGAGCGTTGCTGGCGGTATGGATCGCGCCGCAGGGCTGGTTCATGCGTGCCACGCAATGGCGCATCGCCTTGTTCCAGCGCGGTGCAGGGGTGGATCTCGGATTGGCACTGGCGATGTTGTGGATGTTCGCGCAGATCAATCCTTCCCTGCCCATGCTGGGCAACGTGTTCATCACCGAAGCGGCGGGTCGCTTCGCCTCAATGCCGGCGACATTCGATCTGTGGGGCGGTGTTGCGGTGGCGGTCAATCTGCTGCTGGCCGGCCTGTTGTTGCAGACCCTGTTCCGTGTGCGTCGCCATGCACTGTCCGCGCTGTTGCTGATGCTGGCCGTGGTGGCGCTGGGCAAGTTCCTGATGGCGGCGCTGCTGCTGAAATCCTGGGCGCTGATGTTGTGGCTCAACGCTGAGGCCATGCTGGGGGCGGTCGCGGGTCTGGCGTTGACCGCTGCCAGTTTCTGGCTGGCACCGCCCAGACTGTGGTGGGCGGCGGCGGCGGTCGGCATCGCCTATCTCGCGTTGGTGGCGCGGGCGCTCGACGGCGATGCGCCGTCGGCGGCGATGCGCCTGTATCATTGGCATTATGGGCATCTGCGCAATTTCAACGTCATGTCGCAGATCGCCTCGGCGGTGTTCCCGCTGCTGTTGGGGGGATATCTGGTGTGGGCGCGCCGCCGCATCCTGGAATGGAAAGGAAACGAGCGATGACACAGTATTTCGACAAGCATGTGTTCTTCTGCACCAATCAGCGCGCCGACGGCAGCGACTGCTGCAACAACCACGGTGCACAGAAGGCGCGCGACTACGTGAAGGACAAGGTGAAGGCCCTCGGCATCTCGGACCGGCACAACAAGATCCGCATCAATTCCGCGGGGTGCCTCGACCGTTGCGACGACGGCCCGGTGCTGGTGATCTATCCCGAAGGCACCTGGTACACCTACGTCGACGAGAAGGACCTGGACGAGATCATCGAAGAACACCTGCAACAGGGTCGCATCGTGGAGCGACTGAAGATCTGATGGCGATCGCGCTGCAACAATTCACGCTGGCCGGCCCGGCCGGCAATCTGGAAGGTCTGGTGCATCAGCCGGACGACATCCCCTGCGGCATCGCCGTGGTGGCGCACCCGCTGCCGACCATGGGCGGGACGATGGAGAACAAGGTAGCGGTGATGCTGGCCAGGACCTTTGCCGAACTCGGCTGTGTGGCGTTCCGTTTCAACTTCCGCGGCGTCGGCGCCAGCGAGGGTGCGTTCACCGGCGGCGACGGCGAGACGGAAGATATGGTCGCGGTGACACGCTATGCGCAGGAGCAGTTCGGCGAGGAACTGCCGCTGTTGCTGGCGGGGTTCTCGTTCGGCGGTTATGTCGCGGCACGTGCCGCGCAACAGTTGCAGCCGCAGCATCTGGTGCTGGCAGCGCCCGCCGTGGGGCGCTTCGCCATGCCGGCGGTGTCGCCCGATACGCTGGTCATTCACGGCGAGCATGACGACGTGGTGCCGCTGGCGCACGCCATGGACTGGGCGCGTCCGCAACAGTTGCCCATCGTGGTGCTGCCGCAGGCCGAACATTTCTTTCACGGGCGGTTGACCCAGTTGCGCGATATCGTGAAGCGACATTTCCGCGGAGTGGCACTATGAGCGCAGTCATCCGTGCCAACGGATTGCAGAAATCCTATGCCGGCCACCGGGTGGTGAATGGTCTCGATCTGAGCGTGGGCCGGGGGGAATGTTTCGGCCTGCTCGGCCCGAACGGGGCGGGCAAGACCACCACGCTGCGCATGCTGCTTGGCTTGATCGCGCCGGATGGCGGCAGCGCGGAACTGCTCGACCTGCCGATGCCGCAGGCCGCGCGCGAGGCGCGCATCCGCGTCGGTGTGGTGCCGCAGATGGACAACCTCGACCCGGATTTCACGGTGGCCGAGAACCTGCTGGTGTACGGCCGCTATTTCGGCATGCAGGATCACGAGATCGAGGCGCGTATCCCCGATCTGCTGGAATTCGCCAGCCTCACCCACAAGCGCGATGCGAAAGTGCCGACGCTGTCCGGTGGCATGAAGCGTCGCCTGACGCTGGCACGCGCATTGGTGAACGATCCCGATGTCATCTTCCTCGATGAGCCTACCACCGGCCTCGACCCGCAGGCGCGCCACCTGATCTGGCAGCGACTGCGCGCGCTGACCTCGCAGGGCAAGACGCTGCTGCTCACCACGCATTTCATGGACGAGGCCGAGCGGCTGTGCCACCGCCTCGCGGTGATGGACCACGGCAAGCTCATCAGCCAAGGCACGCCGCGCGAACTCATTGAGCGCAACATCGAGCCGCAGGTGGTGGAAGTTTATGGAGAGCAGGCCGGGCGGTGGGCGGAGCTCCATGCCGCACGCTATGCCGAACGCTTTGAGGTGAGGGGCGAAACGGTGTTCTGCTATGTGCGCGATGCACAGGCGCTGGTGGCGCACCTGCAGTTGCAGGCCGATCTGCGCTACCTGCACCGGCCGGCGAATCTGGAAGATGTGTTCCTGAAACTCACGGGCAGGGAGATGCGCGAATAATGAATCTGATCTTCCGCATGCTGTGGATCATCCTGCGTTCCTGCTTCCTGCCGCGCATGGAAGGACATTACGCCAGCGAGCTCACGCTGCGCGTGCTGCCCAACGACATCGACATCAACTTCCACATGAACAACGGCCGCTACCTGACCATCTGCGACCTCAATCGCGTCGACGTGTTCGCGCGCAGCGGCCTGCTCAAGGCCATGTTCAAGCGTGGCTGGATCCCGCTCATTGCGGAACACACCATGACCTACAAGAAGCCGCTCAACCTCTTCCAGCGCTATCGGGTGAAGCTGCAGGTGCTGCGCTGGGACGAGAAGTATTTCTACATGGCGCACACCTTCGCCGTGGGTGATCGCATCATGGCCGAGGGTACCTCAAAGGGCTGTGTGTACCAGCGCGGGGTGGGGGTGGTCGCGCCGGAACGCGCCTTTGCCGCAGTGGAGGAGGACAGGAAGCGATGAGCCATTACGCATTGCCCCGCTTGAGCCTGCGCTTCTTCCCCATCTGGCAGCGCAACTGGCTGGTGTGGAAGAAGGTGGCGGCCGCCTCCATCCTCGGTCACCTCGCCGATCCGGTCATCTACATGCTCGGCCTGGGCTATGGCCTGGGCAGCCTGCTGCCCGAGATGGGCGGCATGTCGTACATGGCCTTCCTCGCCGCCGGCACGGTGTGCTACAGCACCATGAACAGCGCCAGCTTTGAAGCGTTGTATTCCGGCTTCGCGCGCATGCATGAGCAGCGCACCTGGGAGGCTATCCTCAACACGCCGGTGTCGCTGGACGACGTGGTGCTGTCCGAAGTGTTGTGGGCGGCGACCAAGAGCCTGATGTCGGGCGCGGCAGTGCTGGCGGTGATCTGGCTGTGGATGATCCCGCTCGCCTTGCTGATCGGCCTCACCTTCGCTGCCATCGGACTGATCATGACCGCGCTCGCGCCGTCCTACGACTTCTTCATGTACTACTTCACGCTGGTCATCACCCCGATGATGCTACTATGCGGTGTGTTCTTTCCGGTGGCGCAACTGCCGGCAGGCATGCAGGTGGTGGCGAGCGCGCTGCCGCTCACCCACGCGGTGGATCTCGCGCGTTCGCTGATGACCGGAGATACGCCGCCGCAGGTGCTGCTGCATGTCGGCGTGCTGCTGGCGTACACGCTGGTCGGGTTCTATGTGTCGCTGGTACTGTTCCGGCGTCGTTTGTCGAGATAAAGCAATGCTCTGGTTGAAAGCCTTCCACATCTTCTTCGTCGTCAGCTGGTTCGCCGGTCTGTTCTACCTGCCGCGCATCTTCGTCAACCATGCGATGGCGGAAGAGCAGGTCGTGCACGAGCGCCTGAAGCTGATGGAGCGCAAACTGTACAAGTTCGTCACCCCCATCGGCGCACTGGCAGTCGTCACCGGACTGTGGCTGTGGTTCGCTTACGGCTTCGAGGGCGGCTGGCTGCATGCGAAGACCACGCTGGTCGCCGGTCTGGTCGGATACCACCTGTATTGCGGCCATCTGGTGAAAGTGTTCGCGGAAGACCGCAACACCAAGAGCCATGTGTGGTTCCGCGTGTTCAACGAGGTGCCGGTGCTGGTGTTGCTGTCGGTGGTGATCCTGGTCGTCGTCAAGCCGTTTTGAGATGCCTGATTTCTTCGCTACCTGTCCGCGCGGGCTCGAGAGACTGCTTGCGGATGAATTGACTGCCTTCGGTGCCGCCGGCGTGCAGGTCACCGATGGCGGTGTCGGTTTCTCCGGCGACTGGCCGACCTGCTACCGTGTCAACCTGCAAAGCCGGCTGGCTTCGCGCGTGCTTTGGCTGGTGAAGGAGCCGACGCCTTACCGCAATGAGCAGGAGGTGTACCAGACCGTGTACGACCTGCCCTGGACGCGCTGGTTCGACGTGAAGCACACCATTCTCGTAAAGGTGACCGCGATCAAGAGTCCGCTGAAGAGCCTGGAGTTCATCACGCTCAAGATCAAGGACGCGGTGTGCGACAAGTTCCGCGCCGAGAAGAATGCGCGCCCCAGTGTCGCCAAGCTGGAGCCGGACATGCGCATCCATGCCTTTTTCAAGGGCGACCGGTTCAGCCTGTATCTGGATACCTCGGGCGAGGCGCTGTACAAGCGCGGCGTGCGCCTGCACACCAACATCGCGCCGCTGCGCGAGAACCTGGCTGCGGGCATCCTGAAGATGACCGGCTGGAAGCCGGGCGTCCCGCTGCTCGATCCGATGTGCGGCAGCGGCACCTTTCTCATCGAAGCGGCGCAGATGTCGCTCAACATCATGCCCGGCATCGGGCGCCATTTCGCCTTCGAGAAGCTGAAGAACTTCGATGCGAATTTGTGGCACGGCATGCGCGAAACGGCCATCGCGGCGCAGCTGCCGGTGTGCGAATTGCCCATCCACGGCAGCGACCTGTACGGCGATGCGCTCAAGGCCGCGCACCAGAACCTGGAAAAGGCGGGCCTGCGCCCGACCGTCGATCTCAAGCAGTGCAATGTGCTGGAAGCCTCGCCGCCGGAGAAGGAAGGCATCCTGGTCGCCAACCTGCCTTACGGTGAGCGCATGGGCGACGAGGATGAGCTGGCCGCGCTGTACCCGCAGCTGGGTGATGCGCTGAAGAAGAAGTTCGGCGGCTGGAACGTCTATCTGTTCACGGGCGATCTGCGCATCGCCAAGCTGATGCGTCTCGCACCTTCGAAGCGCACTCCGCTGTACAACGGGGCCATCGAGTGCCGCTTGTTCGAATACCGCATCGTCAGCGGCAGCAACCGAAAATATGCCTCTTTTGAAAAACGAGTGGGTAAAGGGGGCCGAGATTGCGGGTCAAGGGCGGGCGGAGCCCGGCTGCGCGAACCCTTGA
>JBBIGX010000084.1:0-5536 GCA_037447315.1 Gallionellaceae bacterium
TAGCAGCTCATCACCGCGATCACATCATATTTACCGAAAAACAGCGCCGAGGAATGGATGCCGAGGTGGATGTCGTCGTCCCTGTCCACCATGGCGTATTCGGTGTCGTAGGCGATGGCCCAGAACACATTGGCGAGCAGCAGCACCCAGGCCACCGGCGGCACGTGGCCGAGTTGTGCGGCGAAGGCCATGGGGATGCCGAAGCCGAAGGCGATGCCCAGATAGGCTTGCGGAATGGCGAAGAAACGTTTGGTGAACGGGTAGCTCGCAGCAAGGAAGGCGGCGGGGAAGGCCAGCACCCAGGTCAGCGGATTGAGCGGCAGGATGAGGGCGAAGGCGAGCAGCGCCAGCACCACCGCCAGCCACACCGTCTCGCGCTCGCTCACCCGTCCGCTGGTGAGCGGCCTGTCCTTGGTGCGCTGCACATGCCGGTCGATGTGACGGTCGGCGTAGTCGTTGATGGCACAGCCGGCGGAGCGGGTGAGCACGGTGCCCAGGGCGAAGATGGCGACGATGTGCCAGTCGGGATGGCCCGCACCGGCGATCCATACGCCCCATAGGGTGGGCCACAGCAGCAGCAGGATGCCGATCGGGCGGTGCAGGCGGGTGAGCTGGATGTAAAGATGCAGGCGTTCGGAGAGGTTCATGCCGGGATTTTAACCTGCCGCATCCTTCCCGCGCAGGCGGGAAGGACGGCCATCACTTGAGCTTTAATATCTCTGGCAGGAACACCTCGGTCACCAGCAGCGGCGCGCCGTGCAGGATGAACAGCGAGCGGCGCGCCCAGAGCATGTCGGGCGCGGTCACTGTCGCGGCGATGCGCCGGTGCAGCGGGTGGAGGCCGCGCAGTGCCTTGAAGCGCAGCGGCATGCGTGCCACCTGCGGGTGGGAGAACAGCATGGCGCCCAGCGGCTGGTTGCCCAGCCCCCCCAGTGCGGCCCAGGGGCCGAGCAGGTGTTGCGGGGCGCAGGCCGAGTGGGCGAACACCACGGGCATGCCGTCGGCACGCAGGAACACTTCGCGCGAGAAAGCGGACTGCTGCGGGCGCACACCGAGCAGGGCGGCCTCGTCATGCGCGATGGTCGCCAGCCCGCTGCGCAACGGCTGCACGACGAACTCGCGGCAGCGTTGCTGGATGCGGCGCGTGAGCGAGCCGTGGTCATGCAGCCAGGGGCGCAGTGCCGGATCGCAGCCGATGGTGGAAGCGCTCCAGAAAGTGTCAGGTGTGCAGGTAGTCATGTCGGTTCGCCATCCAGCGTAGCAGGTGTGCCTGCGCCGCGTCCGGAAAATCTCTCAGCAACCGTTCGGCGCAATCGCGCGCGCTGTCCAGCAGGTCGGCATCTTGCTCCAGATCGGCGAAGCGCAGCATGGGTACGCCGCTCTGGCGCGCGCCCAGCAGTTCGCCGGGGCCGCGCAGCTTGAGGTCGTGCTGCGCGATGACGAAGCCGTCGCTGTTCTCGAAGATCACGCGCAGGCGTTCGCGCGCCAGTTCCGACAGCGGCTGCGTGTAGAGCAGCACGCACAGGCTTTCGGCGGCGCCGCGCCCGACGCGGCCGCGCAACTGGTGCAGCTGCGCCAGCCCCATGCGCTCGGCATGGTCGATCACCATCAGGCTGGCGTTGGGCACGTCGACGCCGACCTCGATCACTGTGGTGGCGACCAGCAGGTGCAGCTGGCCGGCCTTGAAGGCGGCCATGGTGGCGGCCTTCTCGTCGTTGGCCAGCTTGCCGTGTACCAGCCCGATCTTCAGTTCGGGGAAGGTCTGCGTCAAAGTCGCATGCGTTTCCAGCGCGGTCTGCAACTGGAGTGCTTCCGATTCGTCGATGAGCGGACATACCCAGTAGGCCTGCCGACCTTGCAGGCAGGCATGGCGCACACGCTCGAATACCTCTTCGCGCCGTGTATCGCTGACCAGTTTGGTGACGATAGGCGTGCGTCCCGGCGGCAATTCGTCGATCACCGACACGTCGAGGTCGGCGTAATAGCTCATCGCCAGCGTGCGCGGGATGGGGGTGGCGCTCATCATCAATTGATGCGGTTCGCCGCCCTTGCTGCGCAGGGCGAGGCGTTGCCGTACGCCGAACTTGTGCTGTTCGTCCACGATGACCAGCCCCAGCCGGGCGAACTCGACCTCTTTCTGGAACAGCGCATGGGTGCCGATGGCAAGCGGCGTCTCGCCGGACGCGATGCGTGCGGCGGCCTCGTTCCTGGATTTCTTCTTCAGGCTGCCGGACAGCCAGACCGGTTCTATGCCCAGCGGTGTCAGCCATTCGTGCAGCTTGAGGTAATGCTGTTCGGCGAGGATCTCGGTGGGCGCCATGAAGGCAGCCTGATAGCCGTTCTCGATGGCCTGCAAGGCGGCGAGTGCGGCGACGATGGTCTTGCCGCTACCCACGTCGCCTTGCAGCAGGCGCTGCATCGGGTGCGCCTGTTGCAGGTCATGGCGGATCTCGGCCAGTACCTTCTGTTGCGCGGCGGTGAGCTGGAACGGCAGGCGTTGCAGGAGTTGCGGCGCGAGCCGGCCGTGTGCGGCCAGCGGCGGCGCGTTGCGCGAGCGGCGTTTCCGGTAGTGCACGCGCATCGACAGTTGCTGCGCCAGCAGTTCGTCGAATTTGATGCGGCGCCAGGCCGGGCGCAGGTGGGCGGCGAGCGCAGCTTCGTCCAGTCCCGGCGGCGGGTTGTGCAGGCGTTGCACACTGCCGGCGAAGTCCGGCAGCCGCAGCTGACGCAACAAGGCATCCGGCAGGGTGTCGTCCAGTGCCAGTCCGGCCAGCGCCTGCTGGATATGTTTTTGCAACGCGGCCTGCGGCAAGCCGGCGGTGGTCGGGTAGATCGGCGTTAGCGCCTGTTTGAGCGGCGCGTCCTTGCCGCCGGCGCGGCATTTCGGGTGCACCATCTCCATGCCGAAGAAACCGCCGCGCACCTCGCCCAGCGCGCGGATGATTCGGCCCACGGCGAGCTGTTTCTGCTGGCTGGGGTAGAAATTCAGGAAACGCAGGGTGAGCGTGCCGCTGTCGTCCTGCAGCTGGCACACCAGCGAACGGCGCGGGCGGTGCATCACCTCGCAGCGCACGATCTCGCCTTCCACCTGCGCGGTCTCGCCCGGCAGCAGGTCGGCGATGCGCGCGATCTTCGTCTCGTCCTCGTAGCGTAGCGGCAGATGCAGGATCAGATCGAACGGCGAACGGATGCCCAGCTTTTCGAGCTTGCCCTGCAGGGCGGGGGGGATTTTCGGCGGTGCGTTCAATCCTGCAGCACGAGCACCCCGTCCGCCTCCACCAGCGCGCCGCGCGGCAGCGTGGCGACGCCGACTGCGGCGCGGGCCGGGAAGGGATGGCGGAAGTAGGTCGCCATGATTTCGTTGACCTTGGCGAAGTGGATCAGGTCAGTCAGGTAGATGTTGAGCTTGACCACGTCGTCCAGGCTGCCGCCGGCGGCCATGGCGACCGCGCGCAGGTTCTGGAACACGCGATGGATCTGTTCTTCGATGCCTTCCACCATCTGCATGGTGGAGGGGTCGAGGCCGATCTGGCCGGAGAGGTAGACGGTGTCGTCCACGCGCACGGCCTGCGAATAGGTGCCGATGGCGGCGGGCGCATCGGGGGTCTGGATGATGGTCTTCTGTGCCATGTCTTGTTCCTTCTGTGAAAAGGCTGGATTCTAGCTGACCAGCCGGGCGAAGCGCTCGTCCGACATGCGCAGGCGTTCGGCCAGCACATACAGGAACGCCTGGTTGAAGTGGGCCTGGCAGCCGTCGGAGAGTTGCGCCAGCTGGTGCGGGTCCAGCCGCATCAGCGAGACCTCGGTGTTGGCGGTGACGGTGGCGGAGCGCGGCATCTGCCGGCCGCGTATCCAGGCCATCTCGCCGCAGCAGTCGCCGCCGCGCAGCGCGATCAGCAGGCGTGAGCCGCGCGTGACGCTGACGCTGCCGTCGATGATGAAATAGATGGCGTCGCTCATCTCGTTCTCGCGCATCAGCACGGTCTTCTCCGGCTGTTTCTGCCATTCGCCGATGCGCAGCACCTCCCACAGTTCGAGATCGCTGAAATCCTCGAAGAACTGCATCTTGCGCAGGATGCTGAACTTCTCGTTCTCCGCCACCTCGAGGTCGCTCTTCTCGAAATGGCCGAGCGCGGCCAGGTCGTCACCGAACTCGCGCCAGCTGGCGTAGCGGTCCTCCGGCCTCTTCTGCAGCGCGCGCATCACGATGCGCTCCAGCTGCGGCGGCAGGTCCTTGCGCAGCGAGGAGGGCGGCGGCGGCGTCTCGTTCATGATCTGCTGGTACAGGTGCGCCAGGTTCTTCGGGCTGTACGGCGAGTGGCCGGTGAGCAGGCGGTACATCACCACGCCCAGCGAGTAGATGTCGGTCAGGTGTGACAGCGATTCGCCGCGCACCTGCTCGGGCGACATGTAATTGGGCGAGCCGACGTTGCTCTGCGTCTGCTCGACATCCATGCGCACCGCGGCGCCGAGGTCGGAGATCTTGATGTGACCTTCCGTGTCCAGCAGCAGGTTGGCCGGCTTGATGTCGCGGTGGATGACGCCGTGGTATTGCGCATAGTTGAGGGCACGGCAGCATTCGTACAGGCGTTCCACCACCGCATCCAGCGGCAGCAGGTTGTCGGAGCGGATGTGCTGTTCCAGCGTGCCACCCGGCACGTATTCCATGGCGATGTAACTGATGTCGTCGCCGATCACCGCCTCATAGGTCTGCACGATGTGCGGATGGTTGAGTTTGCCGGCGAGCGCGGCCTCGTTGCGCAGCTGCTTGCGGTTCTGGCGGCCGTTGCGCGCATCGTCGAGAAAGGATTGCTTGATTACCTTCAACGCCACTTCGCGTTTCTCGAACGGGTCGAGTGCGAGGAACACTTCGCTGGTCGCACCGTGCCCCAGCTTGCGCAGGAGGCGGTAGCGACCGAGGAAGGCGGGCGGCGTCTGCACCGGGGCGGGGGGTGTCTGTAGGGCTTCCATGCGTGGCAATTTACACCATGCGCGCAGGGGAGAACAGGGGCGCGGCGTCGCGGTTGCGCGGCTTGTTATGACCGGGGCTTTCGCCGATAATCGGGCAGCGCCGAATGCCTTCTCATGTGCATTCGGCTTTACTTTAAGAAACAGGGACTTTTCTTTGAACATTGATTTCCAACGTGCGGTCGACCGCTGGGCGGGGGTGCCGATCTGTGCTGCCCTGTCGCTGCTGGAGAAGGTGCGCCGCCTGTTCGCCGCGAAGGAAAAGGCGGTTGCGCCGCGCCGCATCCTGATCGTGCTGCTGTCCGAGATGGGCAGCCTGGTGCTGGCACAGCCAATGTTCGCCGAGCTGAAGCGGCGCTATCCGCAGGCCGAGCTGTACATGCTGATGTTCCGCAAGAACCGCGAGGTGCTGGACCTGCTGGGCGTGATGCCGAAAGAGAACGTGATCACGCTGAACGACAAGAAGCTGTCCGAGTTCGCCGTGGACAGCCTGCGTGCCATTCGCCGCATGCGCGCGCTCGATTTCGACGTGGTGATCGATTGCGAACTGTTCTCCCGCGTCAGCAGC
>JBBIGX010000085.1:0-5500 GCA_037447315.1 Gallionellaceae bacterium
TCGAGCAGAAAGCGACTTCGCATAACCCTCGCTCCACCGTGGGTACGGTGACCGAGATTCACGATTACCTGCGCCTGCTGTTCGCGCGTGCGGGCGACCCGCATTGTCCGCAACACGACATCATGCTGCAGGCGCAGTCGGTGGGGCAGATGGTGGACGCGGTGCTGGCGCTGCCGGAAGGCACCAAGGTGATGATCCTGTCGCCCATCGTGGTGGCGCGCAAGGGCGAGCAACTAGAGTTGTTCGACGAGCTGCGCGCGCAGGGTTTCGTGCGCCTGCGCGTGAACGGCAAGGTGTGCGAGATGGATGCGCTGCCCAAGCTGGCGAAGAATTCCAAGCACACCATCGAGATCGTGGTGGACCGCATCAAGGTCGCTCCCGACCTGAAGCAGCGCCTGGCCGAATCGTTCGAGACCGCGCTGCGCCACGCCGACGGCCGTGCGCTGGCGGTGGAGATGGATAGCGGCAAGGAGCATCTGTTCTCGGCCAAGTTCGCCTGCCCCATCTGCAACTACTCGCTGCAGGAACTGGAGCCACGCCTGTTCTCGTTCAACAGCCCGATGGGTGCCTGCCCGAAGTGCGACGGCCTGGGCGTGATCTCGTTCTTCGATCCCGCGCGCATCGTGGCCTTCCCCAACCTGTCCCTCTCCAGCGGCGCGATCAAGGGCTGGGACCGACGCAACCAGTTCTATTACCAGATGCTGGACAGCCTGGCGAAGCATTACGACTTCGACCTGGAGCGCCCTTTCGAGAGCCTGCCGCAAAAGATCCAGCAGGTGGTGCTGTACGGCAGCGGGCGCGAGGAGCTGCCCTTCACCTACATCAACGAGCGCGGCAAGAAGATGCAGCGCAAGCATGCCTTCGAGGGCATCGTGAACAATCTGGAGCGGCGCTACAACGAGACCGAATCGCCCACCGTGCGCGAGGAGCTGGCGAAGTATCTCAATACCTGCGCCTGCCCGGCCTGCAACGGCACGCGTCTGCGCGAAGAGGCGCGTCACGTGCGTGTTGCCGAACAGACCATCTATGAGCTGAGCGCCCTGCCGCTGAAGCAGGCGCTGACTTTCTTCCAGAATCTGAAACTGCCGGGCAACAAGCAGGCCATCGCCGAGAAGATCGTGCAGGAGATCACCAGCCGCCTCACCTTCCTCAACAACGTGGGGCTGGATTACCTGTCGCTGGAGCGCTCGGCAGAGACATTGTCGGGCGGTGAGGCACAACGCATCCGCCTGGCATCGCAGATCGGCTCCGGTCTGACCGGGGTGATGTATGTGCTGGACGAACCTTCCATCGGCCTGCACCAGCGCGACAACCACCGCCTGCTGGCGACGCTGAAACGCCTGCGCGACATGGGCAATAGCGTGATCGTGGTGGAACACGACGAAGATGCCATCCGTACTGCCGACTACGTAGTGGACATGGGGCCGGGCGCGGGC
The DNA here is from genome assembly GCA_037447315.1 of Gallionellaceae bacterium. Lineage (GTDB taxonomy): Bacteria > Pseudomonadota > Gammaproteobacteria > Burkholderiales > Gallionellaceae > Sideroxyarcus. The sequence continues at coordinate 1,437 of JBBIGX010000085.1, forward strand.
GAGCACGGCGGTACCGTAGTGGCACAGGGGACGCCGGCGGAAATATGCGCTAACCCGCAATCGCTGACTGGGGCCTACCTCTCGGGACGCAAGGCTATCCAGCCACCGCAGACCTATCGCAAGCCCGACCCGAAACGCAGGCTGAAGATCATCGGCGCATCCGGCAATAACCTGAAGGACGTGACGCTGGACCTGCCGGTGGGACTGCTCACCTGCGTGGCAGGCGTCTCCGGCTCGGGCAAGTCCACGCTCATCAACGACACGCTGTACAAAGCGGTCGCCCAGCATCTCTATGGCAGCACCGCCGAACCCGCTCCCTACCGCGAGATACAGGGGCTGGAGTTCTTCGACAAGGTGATCAGCGTGGACCAGTCACCCATCGGCCGCACGCCGCGTTCCAACCCCGCCACCTACACCGGACTGTTCACACCGATTCGGGACCTGTTCGCCAGCGTGCCGACCTCGCGCGAACGCGGCTACGGGCCGGGTCGTTTCTCCTTCAACGTGAAGGGTGGCCGCTGTGAGTCTTGCCAGGGCGACGGTGTGATCAAGGTAGAGATGCACTTTTTGCCGGACGTGTATGTGCCGTGCGACGTGTGCCACGGCCAGCGCTACAACCGCGAGACGCTGGAGGTGCAATACAAGGGCAAGAACATCCACGACGTGCTGAACATGACGGTGGAGCATGCCCATGAGTTCTTCAAGGCTGTACCCATCATCGCGCGCAAGCTGCAAACCCTGCTCGACGTGGGCTTGGGTTACATCACACTGGGGCAGAGCGCGACCACCCTCTCCGGCGGCGAAGCGCAACGCGTGAAACTGTCGCTGGAACTTTCCAAGCGCGATACCGGCCGCACGCTGTATATCCTCGACGAACCGACCACCGGCCTGCACTTCCACGACATCGACATGCTGCTCAAGGTCATCCATACCCTGCGTGACCAGGGCAACACGCTGGTGATCATCGAGCACAACCTGGACGTGATCAAAACGGCGGACTGGGTAATTGACCTCGGCCCGGAGGGCGGCGAAGGCGGCGGGCGCATCGTGGCACAGGGATCGCCGCGCGACATCGCGGCAAACAAGAATAGTGTGACCGGTCCTTACCTTAAAAAATTATTGAAGTAACCCGTCGTACGTTCCGCACTGGGGTGGGCGCAAACAAAAAGGCCGGGAGTGACCCGGCCTTTTGGCATGTACTGACAGCGGTTTTACTCTGCTGCTTCGACCGGCTGCGCATCGGCAGGACGGTCCACCAGTTCCATCAGCGCCATCGGGGCATTGTCGCCCTTGCGGAAACCGAACTTCAGGATACGGGTGTAGCCGCCGTTGCGCGCTGCATAACGCGGACCCAGTTCATCGAACAGCTTGGTGACCATCTCGCGGTCGCGCAGGCGAGAGAACGCCAGTCGTTTGTTGGCCAAGCTGGGGGTCTTGCCCAGCGTCAGGATGGGTTCAGCGACGCGGCGCAGTTCCTTGGCCTTGGGCAGGGTGGTCTTGATGACTTCGTGACGCAGCAGCGAAACGGTCATGTTGCGCAACATCGCCAGACGGTGGCTGCTGGTGCGGTTGAGTTTTCTAAGTCCTAAATGGTGACGCATGATTTTCCTCTCTTGCTTTCTGACTCGGCCAAGGCCGAGCGAGCTTTATTTCTCGGACACTGCCGTCCAGTTTTCCAGCTTGACACCCAGCGACAGCCCGTGCTCGGCCAGCACCTGCTTGATCTCGTTAAGCGACTTGCGGCCCAGGTTCGGGGTGCGCAGCAGATCGGCTTCGGTGTACTGGATCAGGTCGCCGATGTAGTGGATGCTCTGCGCCTTCAGGCAGTTCGAAGAACGCGGAGTCAGCTCCAGATCGTCCACCGGACGCAGCAGAATCGGATCAACCTTTGGCGCCGCAGGCTTCTCGACCGGCGCCGGCGTGCCTTCCAGCGCGGCAAATACGGAGAACTGCTCGACCAGGATACGCGCCGCATAGCGGATGGCTTCTTCCGGATCGATGGCACTGTTGGTCTCGATATCGATGATCAGCTTGTCCAGATCGGTGCGCTGCTCGACGCGGGCGCTCTCCACCGCATAGCTCACCCGCAGCACCGGGCTGAACGAGGCGTCCAGCGCGATGTGGCCGACCGGACGGGTCACACCGGGCTGCTGGCGCGAGATGGCGGACACGTAGCCACGGCCCTGTTCGACCTTGATTTCCATGTCCAGCTTGCCGCCTGCGGCGAGGTGGGCAATGACATGGCTGGGGTTGATCACTTCGGTATCCGCATCGACTTCGATGTCGCCGGCAGTCACCACGCCCGGGCCGGACTTCTTCAGGTGCAGGATGGCTTCACGTGCACCGTGCAGCTTGAGCACCAGGCCCTTCAGATTCAGCAGTATCTCGACCACGTCTTCCTGCACGCCGTCGATCGGGGAGTACTCATGCAGCACACCGGCGATCTTCACTTCGGTCACGGCATAGCCGGGCATGGAAGACAGCAGGATGCGGCGCAGGGCATTGCCCAGGGTGTGGCCGTAGCCACGCTCGAACGGCTCCATCACGACTCGCGCCTGGGTGGCGGAGAGGTTCTGGACGTCGATGATGCGAGGCTTCAACAGGTTATTGGTAGGCATATGCGACTCCGCGTTGATTACTTGGAATACAACTCGACAACGAGGTGCTCATTGATCGTGGCAGGCAGTTCGGTGCGCTGCGGCACAGCCTTGAAAGTGCCCTTGAACGCCTTGGCGTCGACTTCCAGCCACTCCGGGAAACCACGCCGCTCGGCGGCCTCAAGGGCCGACTTCAGGCGCAGCTGGCCACGGGACTTCTCGGCGACCTCGATCACGTCGCCCGGTTTGACACGGTAGGACGGGATGTTGACGCGTTTGCCGTTGACCAGGATGCTGTTATGACGCACGGTCTGGCGTGCCTCGGCACGCGAACCGCCGAAGCCCATGCGATAGGCGACGTTGTCCAGACGCGATTCCAGATTCTGCAGCAGAGCCTCGCCGGTGATCCCCCTGGAGATCGCGGCGTCCTGATAGATGCGGCGGAACTGGCGTTCCAGCACGCCGTAGATGCGGCGCAGCTTCTGCTTCTCGCGCAACTGGCCGCCGTACTCGGACTGGCGCTGGTTGCGGCGCTGACCATGCTGGCCAGGCGCATAGGCACGGCGCTCGACCGCACACTTGTCGGTGAAACACTTCTCAGCCTTCAGGAACAGCTTTTCGCCTTCGCGACGGCACTGACGGCACTTTGCATCAAGATTTCTAGCCAAGATCGATACTCCTTAAATACGACGCTTCTTCGGCGGACGGCAACCGTTGTGCGGCACCGGCGTGATGTCCGAGATGCTGGTGATTTTGAAACCGGCTGCGTTCAGCGCGCGCACAGCGGATTCGCGACCGGGACCGGGGCCCTTGATACGCACTTCCAGATTCTTCACACCACATTCGGCAGCGGATTTGCCCACCGCTTCGGCAGCGACCTGTGCCGCGAACGGGGTGCTCTTGCGCGAACCCTTGAAGCCCTGCGCACCGCTCGTCGACCAAGCCAGCGTGTTCCCCTGACGATCGGTGATGGTCACGATGGTGTTGTTGAAGGAAGCGTGAACGTGCGCGATACCTTCGGCGACGTTTTTCTTAACTTTCTTGCGCACTTTCGTGCTGGTCTTTGCCATGTCTGCTGTCCTCTACTTAATTACTTTTTTCGCGCCGGCGATGGATTTGCGCGGGCCTTTGCGGGTGCGTGCATTGGTACGGGTGCGCTGACCACGGCACGGCAAGCCGCGACGATGACGCAATCCGCGGTAGCAACCCATGTCCATCAGACGCTTGATGTTCATGGTGACTTCGCGGCGCAGGTCACCCTCGACGGTGAACTTGGCGACTTCCTCGCGCAGCCTTTCCATGTCGGAATCGCTGATATCCTTGATCTTGGTGGAGTTCGCCACGCCAGCCGCAGCGCAGATCTGCCGCGCGCGCGTACGACCGATGCCATAGATGGCGGTCAGTGCGATCTCCGCGTGTTGATGGTTTGGAATGTTTACACCGGCAATACGAGCCATGCAGCTACCC
>JBBIGX010000086.1:0-5481 GCA_037447315.1 Gallionellaceae bacterium
GCAGACTTCGATGAATACGTGAAACACCTGCACAAGGTGAAGCCCGAGCATTACACCGCGATGCTGGCAGCCGGCCAGATCCCGCTGCGCCCCGGCATCGAACGACTCATCAACGATGCGCACAAGGCCGGCATCAAGCTCGCCATCGCCACCACGACTTCGCCCGAGAACGTCGCCGGCCTGCTCGAAATCGGACTGGGCAAGGGCTGGCAGAGGTATTTCGATTCCGTCGGTTGCGGCGACATCGTGCCGCACAAGAAACCCGCGCCGGACATCTACAACTGGGTGCTGGCCGAACTCAAGCTGGCGCCACAGGACTGCATCGCGCTGGAAGATTCCAGCAACGGCCTGCGCTCGGCGCGGGCCGCAGGCATCAAGACCTACATCACCACCACCCCTTACACGCACCGCCAGGATTTCGCCGATGCCGCAGCGGTGTTCGACGACCTGAGCGATCTGGCGAACTTCTACAGGGTGACCGGCCTGCGCATCTGACGCGGTTTCCTGCTACTCTTGCGGGTAATCATTGTCCGCAGATCATCATGCACAGCTATCTGAAAAAGATCCTCACCGCCCGCGTCTATGATGTGGCGATTGAAAGCCCGCTGGAAGCGGCTCCCAACCTCTCGGCGCGCACCGGCAACACCATTCTGCTCAAGCGCGAGGACATGCAGCCGGTGTTCTCGTTCAAGCTGCGCGGCGCCTACAACAAGATGGCGCAGCTCACGCCGGAACAACTCAAGCGCGGCGTGATTGCCGCCTCGGCCGGCAACCATGCACAGGGGGTGGCGCTCTCGGCCAACAAGATGGGCTGCAAGGCCATCATCGTGATGCCCACCACCACGCCGCAGGTGAAGATCGAAGCAGTGAAGCACTTCGGCCAGCGCGCGGTGGAGATCGTGCTGCACGGCAGCAGCTACAGCGACGCCTACACGCATGCGCTGGAGCTGGAGAAGAAGCACAAGCTGACCTTCGTGCATCCCTTCGACGATCCCGATGTCATCGCGGGGCAAGGTACCATCGGCATGGAGATCCTGCGCCAGCGCCAGACCCCCATCCATGCCATCTTCTGCGCCATCGGTGGCGGCGGACTGGTGGCCGGTGTCGGCGCCTACGTCAAGCAGGTGCGCCCCGACATCAAGGTGATCGGCGTACAGACCGTGGATTCCGACGCCATGGCGCGCTCGCTCAAGGCGAAGAAGCGCGTCACGCTCAATGACGTCGGGCTATTCTCGGACGGCACGGCGGTCAAGCTGGCGGGCGAGGAGACTTTCCGCCTGTGCAAGGAGTTTGTCGATGAAGTGGTGCTGGTGGATACCGATGCGGTGTGCGCGGCGATCAAGGACGCGTTCCAGGACACCCGTTCCATCCTCGAACCGGCCGGAGCGCTGGCGCTGGCCGGAGCCAAGCTCTATGCGCAGCGCGAAAAGCTGAAGAACGAGGCGCTGGTCGCGGTGTGCAGTGGCGCCAACATGAACTTCGACCGCCTGCGCTTCGTGGCCGAACGTGCCGAGGTGGGCGAGAAACGCGAGGCCCTGCTCGCCGTCACCATCCCGGAGACGCCGGGCAGCTTCCGCCGGTTCTGCTCGCTGATCGGCAACCGCAACATCACCGAGTTCAACTACCGCTATTCGGATCCGAAGGAGGCGCAGGTGTTCGTCGGCGTGCAGGTGAAGGACCCGTCCGAGACGGCCAAGCTGATCGCCACCCTGCAGAAGCACGATCTGAACACCCTGGACCTCACCGACAACGAGATGGCCAAGCTGCACCTGCGCCATCTGGTGGGCGGCCGCGCGCCGGAAGCGAAGGACGAGATCATCTTCCGCTTCGAATTCCCCGAGCGCCCCGGTGCGCTGATGAATTTCCTCAACAGCATGAACCTCACCTGGAACATCTCGCTGTTCCACTATCGCAACCACGGCGCGGACTACGGCCGCGTGCTGGTGGGCATGCAGGTGCCGAAACACGACAAGAAGGCGCTCAAGACCTTTCTCGACAATCTCGGCTACCCGTACTGGGACGAGAGCGACAACCCGGCTTATCGTCTTTTCCTGGGCTGAAGCGGCGCACCGCACCCCGTCATTGCGCCATTCAATAATAATTATTAATTGACGTTAGTAGATATTTAAGTGTAATTGGCGTTAATTTGAGAGACTTTGTGAGTTTTTTGTTTCACTTGCGAAGGAATCATGGATATCCACGCTAGGAAGCAGGCCCTCCGGCAACGTATAATCGCCGCCCGCGAAAATCTGACCGGCGCCGAACGGCTGCATCTCAGCCGGGAGATTGCGGGACGGCTTTGCGCCTTGTCGGCCTACCGGCAGGCGCACACGGTGCTGGGTTACCTGAACTTCGGCGCCGAACTGGCGGCCGAGCGCTGGGTGCGGCAGGCGCTGGACGATGGCAAGCGGGTGCTGCTGCCCCGGGTCAATCGCGCCAGCCGGCAACTGGACCTGTATGCCGTGCAGGACATCGAGCGACAAGTCGCGCCGGGTTCATGGGGGATCCGCGAGCCACGCATGGAGGGCTGCGAACTTTTTGAGGCGTTGGCCGAACTGGATTTCATCCTGCTTCCCGGCGTAGCGTTCAGCCGCGATGGAGGAAGACTGGGTTACGGCGGTGGCTTTTACGACAAGCTGCTGCAAAGATTGCCGCATCAGCCAACGCTGGTGGCCGGCGCGTTCGCCCTGCAGGTGGTCGCGGAAGTCCCGCAAGAGGACACCGACCGCAAGGTGGACTGGCTGGTGACGGAACATGAGACGATACGTTGCAAACGAGAGAGAGAGTGAAAGATGGCGACACCGCAGAACGATTACGATCCGCAGGAGACGAAGGAATGGCTGGAGGCACTCCAGTCGGTACTGGAGAACGAAGGAGCGGAACGCGCCCACTACCTGCTGGACCAGCTGATCAACCATGCGCGCCTGGCCGGCGACGACATGCCGATCAGCGCCACCACGCCCTATGTCAACACCATCCCGGTGGACAAGGAAGAGCGCTCTCCCGGCAACCATGAGCTGGAGCACCGCATCCGCGCGCTGACGCGCTGGAACGCGATGGCCATCATCCTGAACGCGAACAAGGAATCGTCCGAGCTGGGCGGCCACATCGCCAGCTTCGCCTCCGCCGCCACCCTGTACGACGTGGGCTTCATCCATTTCTTCCACGGTGCGACCAAGGACCACGGCGGCGACCTGGTGTATATCCAGGGCCACTCCTCCCCCGGCATCTATGCACGCGCCTTCATCGAAGGCCGCCTGAGCGAAGACCAGTTGCGCAAGTTCCGCCAGGAAGTGGACGGCGACGGGCTGTCTTCCTATCCTCATCCGTGGCTGATGCCCAGTTTCTGGCAGTTCCCTACCGTGTCGATGGGCTTGGGTCCCTTGATGGCCATCTATCAGGCGCGCTTCATGCGCTACCTGCAACACCGCGGCCTGGCCAAGACCGAAGGGCGCAAGGTATGGGCCTTCCTCGGCGACGGCGAGACCGACGAGCCGGAATCGCTGGGCGCGATCTCCATGGCCGGGCGCGAAAGGCTGGACAACCTGATCTTCGTCATCAACTGCAACCTGCAACGTCTGGATGGACCGGTGCGCGGCAACGGCAAGATCATCCAGGAACTGGAAGGCGTGTTCCGTGGCGCCGGCTGGAACGTGATCAAGGTCGTGTGGGGCCGCTGGTGGGACCGCCTGCTGGCCAAGGACAAGAGCGGCCTGTTGATGCAGCGCATGATGGAAGTGGTAGACGGCGAATACCAGACCTACAAGTCCAAGGACGGCGCCTACGTGCGCCAGCATTTCTTCGGCAAATATCCCGAGCTGCTGGAGCTGGTGGCCGACATGTCGGACGACGAGATCTGGCGTCTGAATCGCGGCGGCCATGACCCGTTCAAGGTGTTCGCCGCCTATGCCGCTGCGGTCAAGCACAAGGGACAGCCGACCGTGATCCTGGCCAAGACCGTGAAAGGTTATGGCATGGGCGCTTCGGGCGAAGCACAGAACCCGACGCACCAGCAGAAGAAGATGGACGAAGAATCGCTGCGCAAATTCCGCGACCGCTTCAACATCCCGGTCAGCGATGCCGATCTGCCCAAGCTGCCCTTCGTGCGCCCGGCGCCGGACAGCCTGGAGGCCAAATATTTGCGGGAACGCGCCGCCGCGATGGGACATCTGCCCGCGCGCAAACCCTTGGCACATCCGCTTAACACGCCGTCGCTGGATGCGTTCGACGCCCTGCTGAAATCCAGCGAGGACCGCGAGTTCTCCACCACCATGGCCTTCGTGCGCCTGCTCGGTATCCTGGTCAAGGACAAGAGTATCGGCAAGCAGATCGTGCCTATCGTGCCGGACGAGTCGCGCACCTTCGGCATGGAAGGCATGTTCCGCCAGCTCGGCATCTTTTCGCAGGTCGGCCAGCTCTACACCCCGCAGGATGCCGACCAGCTGATGTACTATAGGGAATCCGAGACCGGCCAGATCCTGCAGGAAGGCATCAACGAGGCTGGCGCCATGTCTTCGTGGATTGCCGCGGCGACGGCCTACGCCAACCATGGCGTGGCGATGATCCCGTTCTACATCTACTACTCGATGTTCGGCTTCCAGCGCATCGGAGACCTGGCCTGGGCGGCGGGTGACCTGCGCGCGCGCGGCTTCCTGATCGGCGGCACCGCCGGCCGCACCACGCTGAACGGCGAAGGCCTGCAACACCAGGACGGCCACAGCCATCTGCAGGCGGCGATGATTCCCAACTGCGTGTCGTACGACCCGACCTTCGCCTATGAACTGGCGGTGATTGTGCAGCACGGCATGGAGCGCATGTATCACAAGCAGGAGGACGTGTTCTATTACGTCACGGTGATGAACGAGAACTACACCCATCCCGCCATGCCCAAGGGCGCCGAAGAAGGCATCATCAAGGGCATGTACAAGTTCAGCAGCACCAAGGGCAAATCCAAAGCCAAGGTACAACTGCTGGGCAGCGGCACCATCCTGCGCGAAGTGATCGCCGCCGCCGAGCTGCTGGCACACGACTTCGACATCTCGTCCGATGTGTGGAGCGTCACCAGCTTCAACGAGCTGCGCCGCGACGGCATCGACTGCGAGCGCTGGAACATGCTGCATCCGGAAGCCAAGCCGCGCGTGAGCTTCGTCGAGCAATGCCTGGACGCCAAGATACCGGTGGTGGCCGCAACCGACTACATCCGCGCCTATCCGGACCAGATCCGCCCCTATGTGAAAGCCCGCTACAAAACCTTGGGGACCGACGGTTTCGGCCGTTCCGACTTCCGCAAGAAGCTGCGCCATTTCTTCGAGGTGGACCGTTACTATGTGGCCGTCGCCGCGCTGAAGGCGCTGGCCGATGAAGGCACGATCGAGGCAAGCGTGGTCAGCAAGGCGATCAAGCAGTACCAGATCAACCCCGACAAACCGAACCCGGTGACGGTTTAAGCCGGAGAACAAGACATGGCAGAGATCAAGAATG
>JBBIGX010000087.1:0-5472 GCA_037447315.1 Gallionellaceae bacterium
TAGCGGATCACCACCACGTCGCCCGCGACAATCTGGTTTTCTAGGATGCCATGCACCGCGGCATCCTGGCTCTCGAACACGCGCGCACGGCCGGTGAACTTCAGGATGTGCTCGTCCACTCCCGCCGTCTTCACCACGCAGCCATCCAGCGCGATGTTGCCGTGCAGCACGGCCAGACCGCCGTCCTGCGAGAACGCATGCGCCTTGTCGCGGATGCAACCATTCACCCGGTCAGTGTCCAGTTCGGGATAGCGCATGGATTGCGAGAACGCGAGGGAGGTGGCAATGCCGCCGGGAGCGGCGCGGTAGAACTTCTTCACCGTCTCGTCACGGGTCTGTGCGATGTCCCATTGTTTCAGCGCATCGCGCAACGTCTTGCTGTGTACGGTACCCGCCTCGCCATGCAGCAATCCGGCTCGGTCCAGTTCGCCCAGGATAGCCATGATGCCGCCCGCACGATGCACGTCTTCCATATGGTATTCGCTCGACGGCGCGACCTTGCACAGGGTCGGCACCTTGCGCGACAGGCGGTCCATGTCCTTCATGGTGAAATCCACACCCGCCTCGCGCGCGATGGCCAGCAGGTGCAGCACGGTATTGGTCGAACCGCCCATGGCGATGTCGAGCGCCATCGCATTTTCGAAAGCTTCGAAGGTGGCGATGCTGCGCGGCAGCACACTGACGTCATCCTGCTCGTAGTAACGCTTGCACAATTCGACGATCAGGCGTCCGGCACGCAGGAACAGTTCCTTGCGCTCGGCATGCGTGGCGACCAGCGAACCGTTGCCCGGCAGACTCAAGCCCAAGGCTTCGGTCAGGCAGTTCATCGAATTGGCAGTGAACATGCCGGAGCAGGAGCCGCAGGTGGGACAGGCGGAACGCTCGATGGCAGCGACTTCTTCGTCACTCACTCGGCTATCGGCGGCAGCGACCATCGCATCGACCAGGTCGAGGCCCTTCACCTTGCCTTGCCAGTTGACCTTGCCCGCCTCCATCGGTCCGCCAGAGACGAACACCACCGGGATGTTCAGACGCATGGCAGCCATCAGCATGCCGGGCGTGATCTTGTCGCAGTTGGAGATGCATACCAGCGCGTCGGCGCAGTGCGCGTTGACCATGTATTCCACGCTGTCAGCAATCAGGTCGCGCGACGGCAGCGAGTACAGCATGCCGTCATGCCCCATGGCGATGCCGTCGTCGATGGCGATGGTGTTGAACTCCTTGGCGATGCCGCCCGCCTTTTCGATCTCGCGCGCCACCAGCTGACCCAGGTTATGCAGGTGCACATGGCCCGGCACGAACTGGGTGAAGGAATTGGCAATGGCGATGATGGGCTTGCCGAAGTCGCCTTCGGTCATGCCGGTGGCGCGCCACAAGGAGCGGGCGCCGGCCATGTTGCGGCCGTGGGTGGAAGTGCGGGAACGGTAGGCAGGCATGTTGTCTCTCTGATGTAAAAACGAAGCACGTATAATCGGCCCCTCAATTCTAACCCAACGCGCCCATGCTCACCCACCCGCAATTCGACCCCGTCGCGCTACAGCTCGGCCCGTTCGGCATCCACTGGTATGGCCTGATGTACCTGCTCGGCTTCATCGTGTTCCTCTGGCTGGGACGCAAGCGCCTGCATACACTCGACCGACCGGGCTGGGATGCGAAGTTCCTTGATGACCTGTTGTTCTACGGCGTACTCGGCGTGGTACTGGGCGGTCGTCTGGGCGAGGTGCTGTTCTACAACCCCGGCTATTACTTCTCGCACCCGCTGAAGATACTGGCGGTGTGGGAAGGCGGGATGTCGTTCCACGGCGGTTTCCTCGGAGTGCTGGTGGCGATGGCCTTGTTCGCCCGCGGCCGCAACATCCGCTGGCTGGCACTGATGGATTTCATCGCGCCACTGGTGCCGCCGGGACTGGCATTCGGCCGACTGGGCAATTTCATCAACGGCGAGTTGTGGGGACGCCCGACGGATCTGCCCTGGGGCATGGTGTTCCCGCAGGTGGACAACGTGCCGCGCCATCCTTCGCAGTTGTACGAGTTCGCGCTGGAGGGAGGCGCGCTGTTCATTCTGCTGTGGCTGTATTCGCAGAAGCCGCGCCCGGTAGGTGCAGTGTCGGGGCTGTTCCTCATCGGGTATGGCAGTTTCCGCTTCCTCGGCGAGTTCGCGCGCAATCCGGATGACGGCATCTTCGGTTACATGACGCTCGGCGTCAGCATGGGGCAGTGGCTGAGCCTGCCGATGGTGCTGGCCGGTGTCTGGCTGATGCGCCGCGCCTATCTGCATCCGGCGAAATGAAAGCAGCGCTGAAGCATCTGTTGCTGTGGACCTGTCTCGGCACGATGGGCGTGGCGCACGCCGCCCGTCCTGACTGGAAGGCGTGTGCCGAGAAACCCAACGACACAGAACGCCTGGCCTGTTACGACAAGCTCACCGGCCAACACTATGGGCAGCGCTCCGCGCTTACCCGCGCCTGGGATCTGGACGGGCGCGGCAACCCGGACTCGGGCGGTGTGCGACGGCTGGAGCCGTATCGCGCCAATCGCGTGATGGTGCATCACACAACCCGCATCAATGCGCAGCCATCCTCCCCCGCAGCGGGAAATACTGTCGGCGCACCTCATGCTTATCAGCCGAATGAGCTGAAGTTCCAGTTCAGCGCCAAATCGGAGATCGGCAATTTCCGCGAGATCGATCTGGCCTGGTTCGATGATTTCAGACTGTGGGCAGCCTTCACCCAGCAGTCATACTGGCAACTGTTCAACGGCGCGCAATCCTCGCCGTTCCGCGAGACCAATTACGAGCCGGAACTGATCGCCACCTTCGGCACCGGCCGCGACAGAGGATGGCGCCTGCTCAATGTCGGGCTGTCTCACCAATCCAACGGCCAGGCCAACCCGCTCTCGCGCAGCTGGAACCGCCTGTATCTGCAGGGCGGATGGGAATGGGGCGACTATTTCCTGCTGGCACGCGGCTGGTGGCGCATTCCGGAATCGGTCGGCAACGACGACAACCCGGACATCGAACGCTATCTCGGACGCGCGGAACTTGAGGCGCACTGGTCGCCCGACACCGACGATGAAGTGGTCCTGCTGGCACGCAGCAACCTCTCCTCCGGCGAACCGCGCGGCTACCTGCAACTGGACTGGTCGACCCCGGTGAGTTTCTGGCACCTGTCGCGGCTGAGCCTGCAGCTGGCCACCGGTTACGGGCACAATCTGATCGACTACAACCATAATCAGACCAGCTTCTCGTTCGGCCTGACCTTCAAGGACTGGTAAGATGGATGCCACCGGTCCCGCGCCGCGGCATCCGCGCCCACTACGACAAGGTTGCATGTTTTGGACGATCTCTCGCTAAACGAACTGCTTGGCATCCTGTTGGCACTGCTGGTGTGCGGCGCCTGGTTCTCGGCTGCCGAGACCTCGATGATGGCGATCAACCGCTACCGCCTGAACAGCCTCATCCGCAAGGGGAATCGCAGTGCCAAGCTGACGAGCCGCCTGCTCGGCCAGGTGGACAAGCTGCTGGGTTCGATCCTGTTCGGCAACACGCTGCTGAATGTCGCGGCAGCAGCCGTCACCAACATCGTCATCATGCGCCTGTTCGGCGCGAGTGAACTGTCATTGCTGCTGGGTACACTGTTCATCACCTTCGTGCTCCTGGTGTTCAGCGAGATCATGCCCAAGGTTCTGGCCGCCAGCCATCCCGAGCGCATCGCGCTACCTTCGGGTTACCTGCTCGCCCCGCTGATCACTCTGTTTCATCCCGTTGTCTCCATCGCAACGGCCATCGTGCGCGGGCTCCTGAAGCTCCTCCGCATCCCGATCCAGACCGACCAAAGCAAGCAGAAACTAACGCTGGAAGAGTTGCGCGGCCTGGTGCTGGAAGCCGAACACTTCCTGCCGCGCAAACACCAGAAGATGCTGCTGAACCTGGTCGACCTCGAGCGCATCACGGTGAACGACGTGATGGTGCCGCGCAACCAGATCGAATCACTGGATATCGCATCCCCTCCGGAACAGTTGCGACAGCAGATCATCACCAGCCATCACACCCTGCTGCCCGTCTATGAGGGGGCTCCCGGAAACATCATCGGCATCCTGCACATCAAACGTGTGCTGCCGCTGCTGCAACAGGATCAGCTGGAGCCGGCACCGTTGCGCGACATCCTGCAAACACCCTACTTCATTCCATCCGAGACGCCATTGCTGAGGCAGCTCCAGCAGTTCCAGGAACGCCAGAACCGGCTCGGGCTGGTAGTCGATGAGTATGGGGAATTACTGGGACTGGTGACGCTGGAGAACATCCTCGAAGAGATCGTCGGCGATTTCACCACGCAATCCCCGACCCTGAGCGGAAAATACATCCGCCAGGAAGACGGCAGTTTCCTGCTCGAAGGCAGCAGCAGTCTGCGCGATCTGAACCGCAAGCTGGGCCTGCACCTGCCCTTGGGCGGCGCCAAGACGCTGAACGGGCTGATCCTCGAACATCTGGAAGACATCCCCGAAGCAGGCACCAGCCTCAAGATCGGCGGCTACCCGATCGAGATCATCCAGACCCAGGACCGCGCCATCAAGGTGGCGCGGCTGTTCCTGCCCGCTTCCGGCAAAGACAAGGCGCAAGGCTAATCGCTTTACAAAGCGATCATTGCCATGCATGATGCAAAAACCCTTTATAATCCGGTACGTTTAAGACGGCGTTCACAAGCAACCGAAACTCTGCCGCTCAGCATTCCAGTCGAGGGACACGATGGCTATCGAAAAGAACGAGAAGGTCAAGGAACACCTGTATCTCTGGGAAGGCAAGGATAAGTCCGGCAAGACCGTCAAGGGCGAGATGAGGGCGCCCGGCGAAGCGACGGTCTCCGCCCATCTGCGCCGCCAGGGCATCCAGGTTTCCAAGGTCAAGAAGAGCTCGGCCGGTACTGGCAAGGTGACTGACAAGGACATCACGCTGTTCACGCGCCAGCTCGCCACCATGCTGAAGTCCGGCGTCCCCCTGCTGCAGGCCTTCGACATCGTCGGCAAGGGGCATGACAACCCCGCGGTCTCCCGCCTGCTGCTGGACATCAAGACCGATGTCGAGACCGGCAGCAGCCTGGAACAGGCCTTCCGCAAATATCCGCTGTACTTCGACGACCTGTTCTGCAACCTGATCGGCGCCGGTGAGGCCGCTGGTATCCTGGACGCCCTGCTCGACCGTCTGGCGACCTACAAGGAAAAGATCCAGGCGATCAAAGGCAAGATCAAATCGGCCCTGTTCTATCCGGTCTCGATCATCGTGGTGGCCTTTGTCATCACCGCCATCATCATGATCTTCGTGATTCCGGCCTTCAAGGAACTGTTCAGTAGCTTCGGCGCCGACCTGCCCGCTCCCACCTTGGTTGTGATGGCGATCTCCGATTTCTTCGTGGCATGGTGGTGGGCCATCTTCGCCATCATCGGCGTTTCGCAATGGCAATGGACAGGCTACGTCAT
>JBBIGX010000088.1:0-5416 GCA_037447315.1 Gallionellaceae bacterium
TATTTCTCCCACCCCGAGGCGAAATACTTCGCCACCGGCAAAGTGGACAAGGAGCAGGTGGCGGACTATGCGAAGCGCAAGGGCTGGACGTTGGAAGAGGCGGAGAAGTGGCTGGCGCCGGTGTTGAGTTACTAGGAGAAAATTATGAGCGTAGACCATCCATTTTCGCTGCGTATATTTGTCGCTGATGGCGATCCGGATGGGCTGCGCATCGTTGAAAGATCAAATTGGGTCGGGAAGGCCTTAATGTTCCCGAGAGCAATTTTTCCAACTATTAAACAGCGAACAGAATTTTCTCAAACTGGCTTTTAACTTTTTCTTTGTCCCATATAAAACGGAGAAGGAGAGCAGCTCTACATTGGCGAGGGAGATCCAGTTAAGCCAAGATTAGACAGCCATTACACAACAAAAGACTTCTGGAATCGCGCGGTATTTTTCATATCTACAGGTTCACCACTGAACAAGGCTCATGTTCAGTTTCTCGAGGCTCGTTTAATTGCTTTGGCAAATGAAGCAAAACGCTTGCCTTTGGAAAATAAGAATCAGCAAACCGAATCCAATCTTTCCGAAGCAGACCGTGCAGATATGGAGGTATTTCTAGAACACTTGCTTGGAATGCTGCCGGTTTTAGGAATAAATGCGTTTGAACAGCCGAAGCGCATTGCAAATGCGCCCCAACAGGAAACGTTGTATTTGGAGGCAAAGGGGTTTCGCGCTAGTGGCTACGAATCCTCTCAGGGATTCGTTGTGCTTAAAGGTTCTCAAGCAATGCTAAATGAACAGCCCTCTGCGGCAACTCATGCTCGAGGAGCTGTCGAATTGCGTGCTGACCTAAAAGAGCGGGGCGTTATTAAACAGGAAGGCAGCGCATATGTTTTTACACAAGACTTTAGCTTTAGTTCGCCTTCAACTGCTGCCAGTGTAATTCTTGGTCGGGCAGCAAATGGCCGTACAGAATGGAAAGACAAATCAGGTCGAGTGCTTAAAGCAATTCAAGAATCAGTTCAATCATAGGAAGCTCAAGGAAGCCAAATGACAACCTTAATCAAAACCGACACCAAACTCGGCGAAGGCGCCGAAGCCCAAGCCGGACAAACCGTCATCGTGCATTACACCGGCTGGCTGTTCGACAAGAACGCACCGGAAAACAAGGGTGTGAAGTTCGACAGCTCCGCGACCGCGACGAGCCGTTCGATTTCCCGCTCGGCATGGGCCATGTGATCCAGGGCTGGGACATCGGCGTGCAGGGCATGAAGGTGGGCGGTCAGCGCACGCTCGTCATCCCGCCCGAGATGGGTTATGGCCGCCGCGGCGCGGGCGGGGTGATCCCGCCGAATGCGACGCTGCTGTTCGAAGTCGAGCTGCTGGAAATCAACGAGTAATACAGCGTGAACCTGATCTCCAATCCCCTCATGGTCACCGTGCTGATGCTGGCAGTGTCCAACCTGTTCATGACCTTCGCGTGGTACGGGCACCTGAAGAATTTTTCTTCTTCGCCCTGGTATGTGGCGGCGCTGGTGAGCTGGGGCATCGCCCTGTTCGAATACCTGATCCAGGTGCCGGCCAACCGCATCGGCTATACCCAGCTCAGTCTGGGGCAGTTGAAGATCTTGCAGGAAGTCATCACGCTTTCCGTCTTCGTGCCGTTCGCCGTGCTGTACATGAACCAGCCGCTGAAGCTGGATTATCTGTGGGCGGGGCTGTGCCTGATGGGCGCGGTGTATTTCATCTTTAGAACCTGAACATGAGCAAACACATCCACATCCTCGGCATCTGCGGCACCTTCATGGGCGGCATCGCCGCCATCGCCAAGCAATCGGGTTTCCGTGTCACCGGTTGCGATGCCAACGTCTATCCGCCGATGAGCACGCAACTGGAAGCGATGGGCATCGAGTTGATCGAAGGCTGGGGCGTCGAGCAGCTGGAGCTGAAGCCGGACATGTTCGTCATCGGCAATGTGGTGTCGCGCGGCAACCCGCTGATGGAAGAGATCCTCAACCGCAACCTGCCCTACGTCTCCGGCCCGCAATGGCTGGCGGATACCTTGTTGCGCGACAAATGGGTGCTGGGCGTGGCGGGGACGCACGGCAAGACCACGACGACGTCGATGCTGGCGTGGATACTGGAGCATGCGGGCTTGAATCCCGGTTTTCTGATCGGCGGCGTGCCGCAGAACTTCGGCATCTCGGCGCGCATCACCGATGCGCCGTTCTTCGTCATCGAGGCGGACGAGTACGACACCGCTTTCTTCGACAAGCGCTCCAAGTTCGTGCACTACCATCCGCGCACCGCGATTTTGAACAACTTGGAATTCGACCACGCCGACATCTTCCCCGACCTCGCCGCCATCGAGACGCAGTTCCACCATCTGGTGCGCACCGTGCCAGGCAACGGACTGGTGGTATGCAACGGTCGCGAGGAATCGCTGGCGCGCGTGATTCAGCGCGGTTGCTGGACGCCGGTGGAGAAGTTCGGCTGTAATGATGGCTGGAACATCGACGCGAACGACGTCGTATCGCTGAATGGCAAGCCGCAAGGCATGCTGCGCTGGGACTTGCTCGGCGAACACAACCGGATGAATGCGCTGGCCGCGCTGGCTGCCGCACGCCATGCGGGGGTGCCGGTGGCGCAAGGTTTGGCTGCCTTGGCCGCGTTCAAGAATGTGAAGCGGCGCATGGAAATGCGCGGCACGGTAAATGGCATCACGGTGTACGACGACTTCGCCCACCACCCCACCGCCATCGACACCACCGTGGCCGGTCTGCGCCGCAAGGTGGGCAAGGCACGCATCCTCGCCGTGCTGGAGCCGCGCTCCAACACCATGAAGCTGGGCGTAATGAAAGACGCGCTGCCCGGCAGTTTGAAGGACGCCGACCTGACCTTCTGCTATGCGGGTAACCTGGGCTGGGATGCGCGCGGCACGCTGGCCCCGCTGGGCGACAAGGCGGTGGTAAAGAATGACCTGAATGAGCTCATTGAAGCCATCACCAGCGCGGCGAAGTCAGGCGACCATATCCTGGTGATGAGCAACGGCGGGTTCGGCGGAATACACGAGAAGCTGCTCAAACGCCTGGGCTGATCAGGCTGTCCCATCGACTTCCATATGCAAACCGGTGATGCAGTCCACAGTCTTTTTCGACTGGCGGGCGAAATCGCCGGCTAACAGTTGTTTGGCGCAGGCGTTCTCGCCGACCTGATGGGTTTCGATCACCTTGGCGGCGTGCAGGTGAAACAGCGCATGTTTGGTGATGAGCGTCTGGAACGCCCGGCAATCACCGAGGCGCTGATGTCGGCGAACAGGATGGCGAGGTTCTGCTGCGCGCTGTCCATCATCCGTTGGCACCGAACATCATGCGCCGCGCCACGAACTGCTTGGCGAACGGCAGATGGTCGAGCACGGTGAGGGCGGCGGCGCGGGCCGGGGCGAGCAGCGGCAGGTCGTTGGAGAACACCCGCACCAGCCCGTCGGTGAAACGGATGCCGGCGTTGCGGTCGATGCGCCGCGAATCGCGGTAGGCCTTGCACATCGCGGCATCGCCGATGTGCTCCGGTGCGCTGTCGAGGATGGCCTGCGCCAGTTCCCAGGCGTCGCGGATGCCCATGTTGAATCCCTGTCCGGCTACCGGGTGCAGCGTCTGCGCGGCGTTGCCGATGAGCACGATGTGCGGCAGCGTGATGTTCGGTGCGCGCTTGAGACGCAGCGGATAGCTGCTGCGTTTGCCGATGGTGGTGAAGGTGCCGACGCGGTCGCCGAAATGCTGCTGCAGGTAAGCCAGGAAGGTCGCCTCGTCCCACTCCAGCATCTGTTGCGCGGTCTCGTGCGGGGCGGTGAGCACCAGCTCGTAGCCGTCCAGATAGGGCAACAGGGCCATCGGGCCTTGTGCGGTGAAATGTTCGAAGGCCATGCCATGCCGCGGCCGGGTGCAGCCGACATGGGCGATGAGGCCGCTCTGGCCGTAATCGGTGACCTGCGGCGGGTGCGTGTCTTCCAGCAGCTTGCCGCCGTCGGCGACCACGGCGAGGCGCGCGGTCAACGCATGTTCCCGGCCCCGGTGGTGGTAGCGGACCCGCGCATCGTCGTGCGTGCTGCTCAGATGTTCCACGGCCGCGCCGTACAGGCAGGTAATGCCTTCGCTGTCGTGCAGCCTCGATTGCAGGGCGGCGTGCAGCGCGGTGTAGGGCAGCACATACCCCATCTCGGGCACGTCCAGCTCGGCGGCGCGCAGCGTGGCGTGGCCGGCTGATCCTTTCTGCGTGACCTCGATCACTTCGATGCCGCTCACACGCTGCAGGGCCTGCCAGGCACCCAGCCGTTGCAGCAGCAGGCGCGTGCCGTAAGACAGGGCCAGCGCGCGCGGATCGGTGGTGTTGATCTCGGCTTCACGCGCTTCCAGCAGCACGACCTTCAGGTCGTTGTCGCGCAGGGCCAGCGCGAGCGCGATGCCGACCGGCCCGCCGCCGATGATGGCGACGTCGTAATCCTTATCCATGGCGCATCACCTCCTCGATCTCCTGTACGGTCTTCGGGGCGTCCTGCGTCAGCACCTCGTGGCCGTCGGCGGTGACGAGTACGTTGTCCTCGATGCGGATGCCGATGTTCCACAATGTTTCGGGCACGCCGTCGGCGGGGCGAATGTAGCAGCCTGGTTCCACGGTGAAGATCATGCCGGGCTGTAACGGGCGCCAGTGACCGTCGATTTTGTATTCGCCGACGTCATGCACGTCCATGCCCAGCCAGTGGCCGGTGCGGTGCATGTAGAACTGTTTGTAGCTGCCGCTCTCCAGCACGCCTTCCACGGTGCCGCTGCACAGCTTGAGATCGATGAACCCCTGTGCCAGCACGCGCAACGCAGCTTCGTGCGGCGCATCCCACAGGTTGCCGGGCTTGGCGGCGGCGATGGCGGCCTCCTGCGCGGCGAGCACGAGTTGATACACATCTTTCTGCGCCGAACTGAAGCGGCCGTTGATGGGGAAGGTGCGCGTGATGTCGGCGGCATAGCTGTCCAGCTCGCAGCCGGCGTCGATCAACAGGAGGTCGCCATCCCGGAGCGGGGCATTGTTGCTGACGTAATGCAAAGTGCAGGCGTTGGCACCGCCCGCGACGATGCTGGTGTAGGCCGGCTGGCGCGCGCCGTGGCGGCAGAACTCGTGCAGCAGTTCGGCTTCTACTTCGTATTCATGCTGTCCGGGCCGCACGAAGCCCATGGCGCGGCGATGCGCCCCGGCGGAGATCCGCGCCGCACGGCGCATGATGTCGATCTCGTGCGCGTCTTTGAACAGACGCATCTCGCTGATGAGGTCGCGGATGTCGCGCAGCGCGGCGGGTGCCCGGATGCCGCTGCGTGCCTTGGCTTTCACCGCCTCACGTACTTTGAGCATGCGCGCGTCCCATGCCGGGTCGTGCCCCAGTGGCGTG
>JBBIGX010000089.1:0-5392 GCA_037447315.1 Gallionellaceae bacterium
CATCGTCTCCACCGACAGGTCGGTGAGGAAACCGAGTCGCCCCTGGTTCACGCCGATCAGCGGGATACGGTGCGGTGCCAGCATGCGGGCGATGTTGAGCAGCGTGCCATCGCCGCCCAGCACCACCGCCAGGTCTATCTGGCCACCCATCTGCTCCAGCGGCACTGCCGGATAAGGCGCCCCTTGGGCATGTTCTGCAGTCAGGCTGTCGAGTACGACCGCGTAACCCTGCCCGGCGAGGAACTCGGCCAGGGCAAGCACGGGAACCACGATCTCCGGCGTCTTGTATTTGCCGATGACCGCGATGGTTTTGAAGGTGGCATCCATGGGGCGCGATTAAACCACATCGCTGATGACATGAACATGCGCCCCCCTGCTAGAATGGCCGCCATGCTCAACGACCGTGCCCAGATCCTGCTCAAGACGCTGATCGAGCGTTATATCAGCGACGGCCATCCCGTCGGCTCGCGCGCGCTGCAGCAATACTCCGGTCTGGAAGTCAGTCCCGCCACCATCCGCAACGTGATGGCCGATCTGGAAGCTATGGGCCTGGTCGCCAGCCCGCACACCTCGGCCGGGCGCATCCCCACTGCACAGGGCTACCGCCTGTTCATCGACAAGCTGATGGTGGTGCAACCCCTGTCCGAATCGCGCGTGCAGCAGCTGGAGAGCCAGTTGCAGCCGAGCAACCCGACGCGACTGGTGACGCAGGCTTCCAATCTGCTGTCCGAGCTGACCCGCTTCGCCGGCGTGGTCGCCACGCCCAGATCGGCCGCCATCAAGGTGCGCCAGATCGAGTTCCTGCGCCTGTCCGAGAAGCGCGTGCTGCTGATCATCGTGATGCCGGATGGCGAGGTGGAGAACCGCGTGCTGCTCACGCACAAAGACTATACACAAGCGCAACTCACCGAGGCCGGCAACTTCCTCAGCCAGCATTATGCCGACCTCGCCTTCGGCGACATCCGCACCCGCGTGCAGAGCGAATTGCGCCAGCTGCAGCACGACATGACGGCGCTGATGAGCGCCGCGATGGCCGCCAGCGACGAGGCCCTCGCGCGCAGGAACGAAGACTACGTCATCAGCGGCGAACGCAACCTGCTGCACGTGAACGACCTGTCCGACAACATGGAACAGCTGCGCAAGCTGTTCAACGTGTTCGAACAGAAGACCGAGCTGCTGCAGCTGCTCGAAGCCGGCGGGCGGGCGCAGGGTGTGCACATCTTCATCGGCAACGAATCGGGGCTGGCCGGACTGAACGAATGCAGCATCGTCAGCGCCCCCTACACGGCGGACGGCCAGATCGTCGGCACGCTGGCGGTGATCGGCCCCAAACGCATGAACTATGAACGCGTGGTGCCCATCGTGGACATCACTTCCCGGCTACTGAGCAACGCGCTCTCACAACACTGAGCCATGAACGACCAGACTGAACCCGCCTACACCCACGGTACACCGGAGCGGACCGGCATCCTGCTGGTCAATCTCGGCACACCGGATGCCCCTACACCGCAGGCAGTGCGTCGCTACCTCAAGGAATTCCTCGGCGACCCGCGCGTGGTGGAACTGCCGCGCGCGCTGTGGTGGCTGATCCTCAACGGCATCATCCTCAACACCCGGCCGAAGAAATCCGCCGCGAAATATGCCAGCATCTGGACCGCGCAAGGTTCGCCGCTGCGCGTGCATACCGAACAACAGACGCGGCTGCTGCAAGAGCAACTCCGCCAACACACGAAAGCGCCATTGGTGGTCGAGCACGCCCTGCGCTACGGCCACCCCTCCATCCCGGCCGTGCTGCGCAGGCTCAAGGAACAGAACTGCCAGCGCATCCTGGTCGTGCCGCTGTATCCGCAATATGCAGCCAGCACCACCGCCACCGCCACCGACATCGTCTACCGCGAGCTGCAGCAGTGGCGCAACACCCCCGCCCTGCGCACCCTCAAGCATTTCCACGACGATGCCGGCTACATCAAGGCACTCGCCGCCAGCATCAACGAGCACTGGCAAAAGAACGGCCGCCCGGAGAAACTGCTGATGAGCTTCCACGGCCTGCCGCGCGACACGCTGGACAAGGGCGACCCCTACCACTGCGAATGCCTGAAAACCGGCCGCCTGCTGGCGCAGGAACTGGGATTGCAGCCGGAGCAATATGCGGTCAGCTTCCAGTCGCGCTTCGGCCGCAAGGAATGGCTGCAGCCCTACACCAGCGCCACACTGCAGGAATGGGGACGGCAGAAGGTGCGCCGGGTGGATGTGGTGTGCCCCGGTTTCGTCGCGGATTGCCTGGAAACGCTGGAAGAGATCGCCATGGAAGGCAAGGAGACGTTCCAGCATGCAGGCGGCGGCGAGTATCACTACCTCCCCTGCCTGAATGATCGCGCAGACTGGATACAGGCGCTGTCCGGGCTGGTGCTGGCCAACCTGCAGGGCTGGCTGACCGACACCGACACCGAACAACTGGAACAGAGCCGGCTGCGCGCCCGTGCGGCCGGTGCGCAACGCTGACCGTCAGGTCAGGCCGATCTTTTCCGCCTCCCGCTGGATCATGTAGTCGACATTCGGCTTGAAGTTGTTGCACCCGCTCTCCTTGGCCAGATACATGGCGCGCTCCGCGCACTTGATCAGCGCCTCGTCGCTACCCGCCATCGTCGGGGGACATCGCGGCGCCGATGCTGAAACTGACCGTGCGCGAAGTCTCCGCCAGCAGGTGCGGACGCAACATCGCTTCCATGATCTTGTAGGCGATGCGCGTCAGTTCGGGATTGCTTCGATCAGGATGAGGAACTCGTCCCCGCCTTGACGGCAGATGGTGTCAGGGGCGCGCACGCATTCGCGCAGGCGCTCGGCGACCGATTGCAGCAACCGGTCGCCCGCCAGATGGCCCAGCGTATCATTGACCTCCTTGAACTTGCCAAGATCGAGCCACATCAGCCGACCTTACTGATTGCGGTCCGCCAGCAGCTGATCCCCATGGGGCCCCTCCTGGAATAATCCTGCGCTTTTTCAGAGCTTGATGAAATGATCGCGATAGTGCTTCATTTCCTCGATGGACTCGTAGATGTCCGCCAGTGCCTCATGCTTGCCGTGCTTCTTGATGCCGCTCGCCACTTCCGGCTTCCAGCGCCGCGCCAGTTCCTTCAAGGTACTCACATCCAGGTTGCGGTAATGGAAATACGCCTCCAGTTGCGGCATCCAGCGCGCCAGGAAACGGCGGTCCTGGCAGATCGAGTTGCCGCAGATCGGCGAGGTGCGCACCGGCACATGCTGCTTGAGGAACTCGATCATCTGCGCCTCCACCTCCGCTTCGGACAGCGGCGACGCTCTCACCTTGTCGATCAGGCCGGATTTGCCATGGGTGGACTTGTTCCAGTCGTCCATCGCGTCCAGCACGCTGTCCGGCTGATGCACCACCAGCACCGGCCCTTCGGCCACGACGTTCAGGTTGCCATCCGTGACCACCATGGCCACTTCGATGATGCGGTCATTGTCGGGTGAAAGGCCGGTCATCTCCATGTCCAGCCAGACGAGGTTGTTCTGGTTTTGTGCCATAATCCACCGCCTTGTTGAAATTGCAGCGATTGTCGCACAGCCCGGCCTTGCCATCCATGACCGCCAGTCAATTCTCCGCCATCTTCGTCTCCCTGCTGCTGACCAACCTCGTGGTCAAGGCCTGGCTGGCCTGGCGGCAACTCGACCATGTCGCCGCCCATCGCGCCGAGGTCCCGCCTGCTTTCCGCGAGCAGATCAGCATTGCTGCCCATCACAAGGCAGCCGATTACACCGCCGCGCAGGTCCGTTTCGGGCTGGTCGCGGCACTGTTCGATGCCGCCCTGCTGCTCGCCTTCACGGTAGGCGGCGGCATCCAGGCACTGCATGACCTGCTCACCCCGCTCACCGACAGCGCGCTGTTGCAGGGCGCGCTGCTCATCGTCGCCGTGCTGCTGCTCCAGTCCCTGCTGGAGATGCCGCTCGACCTGTACCGCACCTTCCGCCTCGAAGCGCGCTTCGGTTTCAACAAGATCACGCCGCGCCTGTACCTGTCCGACACGCTGAAGAACCTGTTGCTCGGCGCCGCACTCGGCCTGCCGCTGCTGTTCGCCGTGCTGTGGCTGATGCAGGCCATGGGCGCGGGATGGTGGCTCTACGTCTGGCTGCTGTGGGTGATGTTCAACCTGTTCCTGCTGTTCATCTACCCCAGCTACATCGCGCCGCTGTTCAACAAGTTCGAACCGTTGCAGGACGAAGTGGCCCGCGCGCGCATCGAATCGCTGCTGCAACGCTGCGGCTTCTCGGCCAGCGGCCTATTCGTGATGGACGGCAGCAAGCGCAGCACGCACGGCAACGCCTACTTCACCGGCTTCGGCAAGACCAAGCGCATCGTGTTCTTCGACACCCTGCTGCAGCGCCTCACCCCGTCCGAGATGGATGCCGTGCTCGCCCACGAACTCGGGCACTTCAAGCGCCGCCACGTGTTGCAGCGCATCACCGCCACCTTCGCTGTCAGCCTCGGCTTCCTGTGGCTGCTCGCGCAGTTGATGCAGGCCGAATGGTTCTATCTGGGGCTGGGCGTCGAAGCGCAGACCACCGCCACCGCGCTGCTGCTGTTCATCATGACGCTGCCCGTGTTCACCTTCGCCCTGCACCCGCTGACCTCGTTCTGGTCGCGCCGCCACGAGTTCGAGGCGGATGCCTACGCCGCAGAACAGACCGACGCCAAGGAACTGGTGAGCGCACTGGTCAAGCTGTACCAGGACAACGCCAAGACATTGACCCCGGACCCGGTGTACGCTGCGTTCTACGAATCGCACCCGCCGGCGCCGATCCGCATCGCACATTTGCAACGACTGGGAGACCGACCATGAAGAAGATGCTCGCACTGTTCCTGCTCTCGCTCACCGCGACCGCAATGGCCAAGCCTTTCTCCGACGGCAATGCCGACAACGGCCAGAAGCTGTTCGACAAATACCGCTGCAACAGCTGCCACGAAGCCCGCGTCGGCGGCGACGGCAGCGCCATCTTCACCCGCCCCAACCGCACGGTGCGCACGGCGGACGACCTCATCGTGCAGATGGAGCGCTGCGCCGGTGCCATCGGCAAGGCCCTCACCCCGCAGGAGAAGCAGGACATCGCTGCCTGGCTCAACCAGCGTTACTACCATTTCAAGTGAGGCCGGGATGGCAAGCGCCTGCGACCTGAGCAGCAAGACCTGCAAACCCTGCGAGGGCGGCATACCGCCGCTGGACGACAGCGAAGCGCGCCGGCTGCTGCAACAGCTCGACGGCTGGGAGCTGGCTGACGGACGTATCAGCAAAACCTTCGAGTTCAAGAACTATTACCAGGTGATCGCCTTCGTCAACGCGGTCGCTTGGATGACGCACCGCGAAGACCACCACCC
>JBBIGX010000090.1:0-5374 GCA_037447315.1 Gallionellaceae bacterium
GACATGCTAGCCGAGAGCGGTATCTCGCTCGGCAACACCACGGTCAGCGACCAGGCTCCGCGCGAACAGCAGCAGCGTGGCAAGACCGGCGGCATGGACGGCCACACCACAACAGGCGATGCGCCTGAAGAAGGCACGCTACAAGCGCCTGTCACCCCCCTGTTGCGCCGCCATGACGGCAGGGTGGACACCTTTGTCTGAGCGCTGAAATACGCCCGAATTGCTGGCTTATTCCATTGATGGTGTAAGCTTGGCCTTCCGCATAATCATCATCAACAGGAAAGGAAGCAGAGATGTCCGCCAAACCCGCAAAGCCCGCTCCAGCCACTCCCGCAGAAGCCGCACCGGCGCCTGCCAATAGCAAGAAGCTGCTGATCATCATCGGCGTGCTGGTGCTCATCATCGCCAGCGGCGTCGGCTGGTATTTCACCAAGGGACATGATGCCCAGGCCGATGCGCATGTTGAAGAAGCCAAGCCCGCCCCGGTTCTAGAACCGAAATTCATCCCGCTGGGCGAGAAGTTCACCGTCAATCTGCAACGCGAGGAAGGTGACCAGTACCTGCAGGTCGGCATCACGCTGAAGATCCTCGAAGCCGATCTGGAGATGAAGGTCAAGGCGGCGATGCCGGAGATCCGCAGCAAACTGCTGATCCTGCTGTCCAGCAAAAAACCGTCCGAACTCATCACGACCGAAGGCAAACAGCTGCTGGTCGAGCAGATCATTGCCGAAGTCGACGGCATTCTCGGCATCGCTGCCGCACCCGCTCCTGCGGCACACGGCGAAGGACATGGCGAGGCCCATGGCGCATCTGCCTCGGCTGTAGCCGCGCCCGCCGCACCGAAGCCGCCCAAGACCACCGGCGTGGTGGATGTGTTGTTCAGCGATTTCATCATCCAGTAAACGCGAAAGCTGGCCATGAGCGAATTCTTATCCCAGGACGAAGTCGACTCGCTGCTGCGGGGTATCACGGGTGAGACCGAGGAAGTGAAGGACGAAAGCCCACGCGATGGCGTCCGTCCTTACAACATGGCCACGCAGGAACGCATCGTGCGCGGGCGCATGCCCACGATGGAGATCATCAACGAGCGCTTCGCACGATTGTTCCGCATCGCGTTGTACAACTTCATCCACCGTTCCTCCGAAGTATCGGTCGGCCCGGTGAAGGTGATGAAGTTCTCCGAATTCATCCGCAACCTGCCGGTTCCGGCCAACCTCAATCTGGTGCAGGTCAAGCCGCTGCGCGGCAATGCGCTGTTCATCTTCGACCCCAACCTGGTGTTCATGGTGGTGGACAGCCTGTTCGGCGGCGATGGTCGCTTCCACACCCGCGTCGAAGGCCGCGAGTTCACCCAGACCGAACACCGCATCATCCTGCGCATGATCGAGGTGCTGTTCGAGGCCTACTCGAAATCCTGGGAACCGGTGTACAAGCTGGAGTTCGAATTTCAGCGCTCCGAAGTGAACCCGCAGTTCGCCAACATCGCCACGCCGAACGAGGTGGTGGTGGTGACCACCTTCGAGGTCGAGTTCACCGGCGTCGGCGGTTCCATCCACATCTGCATGCCGTACGCGATGATCGAACCGATCCGCGAGTTGCTGTACAGCCCGATGCAGGGCGACCATGTGATCGCCGACAAGCGCTGGCTGCACATGCTATCGAAACAGATCCAGTCGGCCGAGATCGAGTTGACCGCCGTGCTGGGGCACGCCCAGGTCACGCTGGACCATGTGCTGCGCATGAAGGTCGGCGACGTCATTCCGCTCGAAGTGCCCGAACACGTCAGCGTGATGGTAGACAACGTGCCGGTGATGGAATGCAAGTCCGGCGTCTCGAATGCGCACTATGCACTGAAGGTCGAGCGCATGCTGAAACCGGAAGCGATGGAAACACCCAATGGAGGAATAAATGGCTGAACAGACCACTGAATATGCGATCACCGCCGACGACTGGAGTGCGGCGATGGCGGAACAAGCCGCAGTCGACACCCCCGCCGCGCAACCCCACGTGTTCGAGCAGTTCGCCGGCCAAAGCGGCGCCACCGCGCACAACGATCTGGACATGATCCTCGACATCCCGGTGCAGCTCACTGTGGAACTGGGACGCACCAAGATGCCGATCAAGAACCTGTTGCAGCTGGCACAGGGCTCGGTGGTGGAACTGGCCGGCATGGCCGGCGAACCGCTGGACGTGCTGATCAACGGCTTCCTCATCGCCCAGGGCGAAGTGGTGGTGGTGAACGACAAGCTGGGGATCCGCCTGACCGACATCATCACGCCATCGGAACGGCTGCGCCGCATCAACAAATAAACCGGGACACCCTCCATGCCAACCCGCCTGTTTGCTGCCCTGTGCGTGGCAATCTTCTCCCCGCTCGTCCTGGCCGAGGAAGCCGCGCGTCAGACCTATGTGCCGCCGCCCCCCGGCGTTTCGACCGGCAGCGTGGTGCAGGTCATCTTCAGCCTGCTGCTGGTACTGGCCGCGGTGCTGGCCGTGGCCTGGCTGCTGCGTCGTCTGCAGCTGCCGCAGCAGGCCGGCGTCAATGCCCTGAAAGTGGTCAGCGGCGTCGCCGTGGGCCAGCGCGAACGCGTGGTGCTGGTGGAAGTGAACGACACTTGGCTGGTGATCGGCGTGGCACCGGGACAGGTGAATGCCCTGCACGCGATGCCCAAGGGCACGGTCCCGGCCTCCGCCGCGCAGGAGAACGGCATGCCGCAGCGCTCTTTCCAGAGCTGGCTCAAACAACAGATGGAGAAACGCAATGGCTGACCGTCTCTTCGCGCTGCTGATTCTGCTGGCGCTCGGCATGCCCGCGCACGCCGCCGACCCCGGCATGCTGGCCATCACCAGCAGCCCCGCGCCCGGCGGCGGGCAAACCTGGACGCTCAGCCTGCAGACGCTGGTCCTGATCACCTCGCTCACCTTCCTGCCGGCCATCCTGCTGATGATGACCTCGTTCACGCGCATCATCATCGTGCTCGGCATGCTGCGTTCCGCCATCGGCACGCCCTCCTCGCCGCCGAACCAGGTTCTGATCGGCCTGGCGCTGTTCCTGACCTTCTTCGTCATGTCGCCGGTGCTGGAGAAGATCTACAACGAGGCCTACCTGCCCTACAGCCAGAACAAGCTGTCGCTGGAACAGGCCTACCAGAAGGGCAGCGCACCGCTCAAGGAATTCATGCTGCGCCAGACGCGCGAGGCCGACCTCGCCCTGTTCGTGCGCATCTCCAACAGCGAGGCGCTGGAGAGCCCGGAGAGCGTACCGATGAAAATACTGGTGCCGGCCTATGTCACCAGTGAGCTGAAGACCGCGTTCCAGATCGGCTTCCTGATCTTCATCCCGTTCCTCATCATCGACATGGTGGTGGCCAGCGTGCTGATGTCCATGGGTATGATGATGCTGTCCCCCGCCGTCATCTCGCTGCCGTTCAAGATCATGCTGTTCGTGCTGGCCGACGGCTGGAACCTGCTGATCGGCTGCCTGGTGCAGAGCTTATATACATGAGGTGAATCATGACCCCCGATTCGGTATTGACCATCGGCCAACAGGCCATCGAACTGACCCTGCTGATCTCGGCGCCCATGCTGCTGACCGCGCTCGTCATCGGCCTCGCCGTCAGCATCTTCCAGGCCGCGACACAGATCAACGAGATGACGCTGTCCTTCGTGCCCAAGGTGCTCGGCATCTTTGCCGCGCTGCTGTTCGCCGGGCACTGGATGGTCGGACTGATGCTGGATTACATCACACGCCTGTACAGCAGCATCCCCTACGTCATAGGTTAGCCCGGTGATCAGCTTCACCAGCGCCCAGCTCACCGAGTGGATGGCATTCCTGTTCTATCCCATGGTGCGGGTGCTGGCGCTGATCGCCAGCGCGCCGGTGATCGGCACCCGCCAGGTGCCGATACGCGTCAAGGTCGGCCTGGCCGCCATCATCACCCTGGTCGTCGCCCCCACGCTGGAACTGCGCGGCCTGCCCGACCCCGCCTCGGCAGCAGGCCTGCTGATCCTGGTACAGCAGATGGCGGCCGGACTGATGATGGGATTTTCGATACGCCTCATCTTCACCGCCATCGAGATGGCGGGGGACATCTCCGGCATGCAGATGGGACTGGGCTTCGCCAACTTCTTCGACCCGCAGAACTCCACCGTGCGCCCGGTCCTGGCGCAGTTCCTCGGCATCATCGTGGCGCTCACCTTCGTCAGCATGGACCTGCACCTGTACATGATCGCCGCGCTGGTCGACAGCTTCCATTCCTTCCCCATCGCCAACACCACGCCATCGGCCGGCGCCTTCCGCACCGCAGCGGAATGGGGGGGCAGCCTCTTCGCCTATGCCCTGCAGTTCTCGCTGCCGCTGATCGCCGCCCTGCTCATCACCAACCTGGCACTCGGCATCCTCACCCGCAGCGCCCCGCAACTGAACATCTTCGCGGTCGGTTTCCCGATCACCATCGCCATCGGCTTCGCCATCGTCATCCTGCTGATCCCGTTCATCGCCCCGATGCTGGATTTCATGTTCCGCCAGGCGATCGACACCGTCGGCCACATCATGCTGCAGCTCGGCGGCCGCTGAGAATAAAACGGTGCGCAGCATGCTGCGCACCGTTCGGATGGGAGGCTAACGCAGATAGTCGAACAGCGACAGTTGCGAGACGCGCGCGAACGACTGTTGCGAAGCCTGCAACGCCAGCTGCTGCTTGTTCAGGTCGGCGACCGCCTGGATGTAGTCGGTGTCCTGGATCTTGGACAGCGAGTTCTTGTACTGTAGCCCCAGCTCCTCGCCCGTCGCCTGCAAGGAATCCAGCTCGCGCAAACGCCCGCCGATGGTGGCGCGCGTAGCCAGCACGTTGTTCAATGCCTGGTCCAGCGCGCCCATCACCTCCCGCAATCCTTGCTGGAACTTGGCGATAGCCAGCGCGTCGCCTGCCGCCGGTGGTGTATCCGCCACCGCGATGAACTTGTCCAGCGTAGCGAAGATACTCTGGTTGACACTGGGCTGGACATCGAAGGTATCGCCTGTCGCCGGTGCACCCGAGATCTCGACCTGGATGCCGTCGAAGGTGATGGCCTGTCCGCTGACATAGGCATTGCCGGTGGATACCAATGTCCCGCTGGTCACGTTCAGCACGTCGAAGGTCGTGGCGCTGGTGAAGGTCACGCGGTAACTGTTGCCATTGAACGGCGCAGTCAGCACCTGCCCCTGACTGATGCCGCCGGTGCCGGTATTGCCCGCGCCGGTCGAGGTCTGGAACGTCCCGTTGCCGTTGCGGATGCGCATGAAGATGTCCGCACCGGAATCCGTCGCGGCCATCTGGCGCGAGGGGGAGACCTGCACCAGACGCTGTACATCGTCGCCCTGATAGACCGTGCC
>JBBIGX010000091.1:0-5343 GCA_037447315.1 Gallionellaceae bacterium
CCTGATCGCCGAGATGCAGGCCGTGAATACCGAGGGCGTGGAGCCCATGTCGCACAGCCAGGACCTGGCCCAGCGCCTGCGCGAGGATCGCGTCACCGAGACCGACCAGCGTGCGGCCTTCCAGGCCATCGCCCCGCAGGTGGCGCAGGGGCTCTACCTGGTCCCCAAAGTCATCGAGTAATCCCCATGTTCAACAAGTCCTTACGCGAACTGGGCGACGCCCTCGCTGCCCGCCAGATCTCCAGCGTCGAGCTGACGCAGCTCTACCTCGACCGCATCGCCCGGCTCAATCCCCAGCTCAACGCCTACATCACGGTGAACCCGGAGATGTCGCTGGCGCAGGCCAAGGCCGCCGATGTGCGCCTCGCTTCCGGTACTGCCGATGCGCTGACCGGCATCCCCTTGGCGCAGAAAGACATCTTCTGCGCCAAGGGCTGGCTCACCACCTGCGGCTCGAAGATGCTGTCCAACTTCGTCTCGCCCTACGATGCGCACATCATCGAGCAGTTCGACAAGGCCGGCGCGGTCAACCTCGGCAAGACCAATATGGACGAGTTCGCCATGGGCTCGTCGAACGAGACCTCGTACTACGGGCCGGTGAAGAACCCGTGGGACACGCAGCGCGTGCCCGGCGGTTCTTCCGGTGGCACGGCAGCAGCGGTGGCAGCGCGGCTGTGCGCCGCCGCCACCGGTACCGACACCGGCGGCTCGATTCGCCAGCCGGCCGCTTTGTGCGGCATCTCCGGCCTCAAACCGACCTACGGTGTGTGCTCGCGCTACGGCATGGTTGCTTTCGCCTCCAGTCTCGACCAGGCCGGCCCGATGGGACGTAGCGCGGAAGACCTGGCGCTGATGATGAACGTGATGGCCGGATTCGATGAGCGCGATTCGACCTCGCTGCAACGCGACAAAGAAGACTACACGCGCGACCTCAACAAACCGCTCTCCGGCCTGCGCATCGGCCTGCCGAAGGAATTCTTCGCCGAAGGCATGGGCAGCGATGTGGCCAAGGCGGTTGAAGCCGCCATCGCCGAATACAGGAAGCTCGGCGCGACCATCGTCGACATTAGCCTGCCCAACTCCAAGCTCTCCGTGCCGGTGTACTACGTGCTGGCCCCCGCCGAGGCATCGAGCAACCTGTCGCGCTTCGACGGCGTGCGCTACGGCTATCGCGCCCCGGAATACAGCGACCTCGCCGACATGTACGAGAAGACCCGCGCGCAGGGCTTCGGCGCGGAAGTGAAGCGCCGCATCATGATCGGCACCTATGTGCTGAGCCACGGCTATTACGACGCTTACTACATCAAGGCGCAGCGCATCCGCCGCCTGATCGCGCAGGATTTCGTCGAGGCGTTCAAACAGTGCGACGTCATCATGGGGCCAACCTCGCCTTCCACCGCCTTCAAGCTGGGCGAGAAGGGCGACGATCCGGTACAGATGTATCTGTCCGACATCTACACCATCGCGGTGAACCTGGCCGGACTGCCCGGCATGTCCATCCCCTGCGGCTTCGGCGCCAACGACATGCCGGTCGGCCTGCAGATCATCGGCAATTATTTCGACGAGGCGCGCATGCTCAACGTGGCGCACCAATATCAATTGGCGACCGACTGGCACAGCCGCGCGCCCAAAGGGATCTGAATATGAGCTGGGAAATCGTCATCGGCTTGGAAGTGCATGCGCAGCTTTCGACCCACAGCAAGATCTTCTCCGGCGCATCCACCGCTTTCGGGGCGGAGCCCAACACACAGGCCGACGCGGTGAGCCTCGCGCTGCCGGGCGTGCTGCCGGTGCTGAACAAGGGTGCGGTCGAACGCGCCATCAAGTTCGGCCTCGCCACCGGTGCGCACATCGCGCCGCGCTCGGTGTTCGCGCGCAAGAACTACTTCTACCCCGACCTGCCCAAAGGCTATCAGATCAGTCAGTTCGACCTGCCGGTGGTGGGTAACGGACAGCTGACCATCCAGGTGCCCGCGCAAGGCAAGCAACCCGCCTATGAGAAAGTGGTGCGCATCACCCGCGCCCACCTGGAAGAGGACGCTGGCAAGTCTCTACATGAGGATTTCCACGGCATGTCCGGCATCGACCTCAACCGCGCCGGCACCCCGCTGCTGGAGATCGTGTCCGAACCGGACATGCGCAGCGCCGTCGAGGCGGTGGCCTATGCCAAGACGCTGCACACGCTGGTGCAGTGGATCGGTATCTGCGACGGCAACATGCAGGAAGGCTCATTCCGCATTGACGCCAATGTTTCGGTGCACCAGCCCGGCACGCCGTTCGGCACCCGCCGCGAGATCAAGAACCTCAATTCCTTCCGCTTCCTGGAGCAGGCGATCAACTACGAGGTGGAATGGCAGATCGCCACGCTGGAAGACGGCGGCAGCATTGAGCAGGCCACCGTACTGTTCGACCCAGACAGCGGCGAAACCCGGGTGATGCGTACCAAGGAAGACGCGCACGACTACCGCTACTTCCCAGACCCGGATCTGCTGCCGCTGGAGATCAGCGAGGAATGGAAACAGCAGATTGCCACAACGCTGCCCGAGTTGCCGCGCACCAAGCAAGCGCGCTATCAGGAACAAGGCCTGTCCGCCTACGACGCCAGCGTGCTGACCAGCTCGCGCGCGATGGCCGATTTCTTCGAAGCGGCACTGGCGGAAGCGCCCGGCCAGACCAAAATGTGCGCCAACTGGATCATCGGCGAGGTCAGCGCCCAGCTGAACCGCGACAACCTCGACATCGCGCAGTGCCCGATCTCGGCATCGCAACTCGGCGGGCTGCTGAAGCGCATCGCCGACGGCACGGTGTCCAACTCCGGCGCCAAGGAGGTGTTCCGCGTGATGTGGGCGGAAGGCGGCGAGGCCGATGCCATCATCGAGGCCAGGGGGCTAAAGCAGGTGTCGGATGCAGGCGCGATCGAGAAGATTGTGGACGAGATCATCGCGGCGAACGCCGACAAGGTGGCCGAATACCGTTCCGGCAAGGACAAACTGTTCGGCTTCTTCGTCGGCCTCGCCATGAAGGCCAGCAAGGGCCAGGCGAACCCGGCACAGCTCAATGAAGTGTTGAAGAAGAAACTGGCCGGCTAGGTCAGGTCGAAGCGCATCACCCGGTAGAACCCGCCAAAGCAGTATTCCACGTGCGGCTCGCCGGCCAGTGACTTGCCCTGCTTGCGCAAAGCCTCTTCCAGTTTGGCCGTCACATCCTCCTGCCAGAATCCCGGCAAGAACGGTTCCAGCGTCCCCAATATCCAGCGCGTGAGCGGAAAGCGATACAGCGGATGCTGCTGCGGCATCGCGGCGTATTCCGTGATCAGCACCGAACCGCCCGGCTTCAGCACACGCGCCATCTCGTCGTACACGTGCTGCCGTGCCTCCGGCGGCAATTCGTGGAACAGGAAGAACAGGATCAGCTGGTCAAACGCATCGTTGGCGTACGCGAGCATCTCGGCGTTCATGCGCGCCAGGTGGATGCGATGTGCGATGTCCTGCGTCTTGCTGCGCGCCAGTTGTAGTTGCCCGCTCGCCACATCGCACAGATGTACTTCGTTGTCGGCATTGCGGAACAGCGCCGGCGTGAGCTTGCCGTACACGCAGGTCAATTGCAGCAGGCGCGCGCCGGAACGGGCATCGACGTGATGCAGCGTCTTGTGCAACAGCTTTTCATATTGACCGAATAGAATGGCGTTGATGACAGGCTGATGATCGAAGAAGCGGATGCTCTTCTCCCACAGGTAGGCCCACCAGTAATGGCGCGCCAGATATTCCGGCACCCCGCCCTGCATAAAGCGCCGATAGATCGCCATCAGCCCTGCGCACGCGGTTTGTGCGGCGCCTTGGCAAACAGGCGGTCATACAGCCAGTTCGGCAACAGCCTGAGCAAGCGCCCGACGATGGCCATCTGCCACGGCACCACCTTGAACGAACAGCCGCGCTCGATCACGCGTGCGATGCGGCGCGCGGCTTCATCCGCTTCCAGCATGAACGGCATGGGATAGGGATTGATGTCGGTCATCGGCGTACGGATGTAGCCGGGGCAGAGGGTCACCACCTTCACGCCGCTGCCATACATCTCCAGCCGCAGCGATTCAAGGTAGGAGATGAATGCCGCCTTGGACGCCGAATAGGCGCCGGAACCGGGCAGGCCGCGGAACCCGGCCACGCTGGCGATGCCGACCAGCCGGCCGCGCCCTGCGGCACGCATCGGCGCGATGAAAGGCTGGAAGATATGCACCGCCCCCAGCACGTTGGTCTCCATCACATGGCGGAACACGTCGTTGTCTTCGGCATGGCGCGTCAGCGTACCGATGCTCACCCCGGCGTTGGCGATCACGATATCCGGCACGCCGGCGCGCATCATGAAGTCGTCGGCCGCAGTGCGAAGGGCGGCACCGTCGCGCACATCGACGACGTAGGGAAAGACTTTGCCGGGATATTCCGCCGCGAGGGCCTGCAACGGATCGCGACGGCGGGCAAGGGCGGCGACCGTCGCGCCGCGCTCCAGATAGTGGCGCGCGAGGGCGAGGCCGATGCCGCCCGACGCGCCAGTGATGACGACCCGCATCAACGCTTGCTGCGTTCCTTGCGGGCGATCTTGATGACCTCGTTCAGCACACGGATGGTCTCCGCCGGTTCCAGCCCGGTGATGATGTACTTGCCGTCCACCGCAATGGTCGGCGTGCCGCGCACGCCGTAGCTGCGCACCAGCTGGTTGCTGCGCGCGACCTTGCCGGCGAGCGAGAACGAGTTATAGGCAGCGTCGAACTTGCTGCGGTCCACCCCGCGTCTGGCGACGAAAGCGGCGATCTTTGCCTGGTCGCTGAGGTCGGTGCCGAACACGTTCCAGGCCTCGAACAGATCGTTGTGCAGGCGCTCGCGCTCGCCGATGGCTTCCAGCGCGTAGAAGGTGCGCGCCATCGGCTCCCAGGAATCGCGGAAGATGACCGGCACGAACTGCAGGTCGACATCCTTGGGCATGGTCTTTTCCCAGCTGCTCAGCGGGCCGTGCAAGTGGTAGCAATGCGAACAGCCATAAAAGAAGAATTCGAGCACCTCGACCTTGTTGCCGCTGCTGACCGGCTGCGCCGGTTTCAGCACCTTGTAGTCGCGGCCTTCCATCACCTCCGCCTGGGCCTGTACGGCAAACAACAGCAGCAGCACGGCGAACAGTTTGCGCAAGCAGTCCATCTTTATCCTCCTGTGGTTATTGGGCACGAACCGCGGTCGCGGTCGTGATGCCGTTCGATTTCAGACTGGCGATGGCGGCGTTCGCCTCGTTCATCCCCTTGTACGGGCCGAGGCGCACGCGGTGGCGCGCCTGGAAGACCTCCGGCAGAGCCAGGCC
>JBBIGX010000092.1:0-5320 GCA_037447315.1 Gallionellaceae bacterium
ACCGGGCCTTCGAAGGTGGACATCGCGTAGAACGCCAGAGCCACGACCAGGAAGCGCAGGATGTAGTCGGTACGCAGACGATCCCATGCACCGGACAAAGTCATCATACCGTTCATCGCACCCCCCCAAGACGGGATGATCATCGCCAGAGAGATTGCGGCGCCGAGGGAGCCGGTCCAGTCAGGCAGCGCGGTGTACTGCAGGTGGTGCGCGCCCAGCCAGACGTAGCCGAAAGTCAGCGCCCAGAAGTGCAGCACGGACAGGCGATAGGAGAACACCGGACGACCTGCCTGCTTCGGCACGAAGTAGTACATGATCGCCAGGAAGCCGCCGGTCAGATAGAAACCGACCGCGTTATGACCCCACCACCACTGGATCATCGCGTCCTGCACGCCACTGAAGATGGAGAAGGAGTTGGTCCAACTGACCGGGATGGCCAGGCTGTTCACCACGTGCAGGTAGGTGATCATGATGATCATGCCCATGGTGAACCAGTTGGACACATAGATGTGCGATGTCTTGCGGATGGCGACGGTCATGATGTAGTTGAACCCGTACATCAGCCACACCACGGCGATCGCGATATCGATCGGCCACTCCAGCTCGGCGTATTCCTTGCCGGTCGTCCAGCCCAGCGGCAACGTGATCACTGCGGAAAGAATGATCAGGTTCCAGCCGATGAAAGTCGCCCATGCCAAGCCGTTACTCCACAGCCTGGTAGCACCGGTACGCTGGACGATATAAAAACCGGTCGCCATCAGCGCACAACCGCCGAATGCGAAGATCACGGCATTGGTATGCAGCGGACGCAGACGGCCAAAGGTGATGAATTCGTTGTCAAAGTTCAAGAACGGCCACGCCAGCTCCGATGCCACGTACACACCGATGAGCGTACCCACACATGCATAGATGGCGGCGGCGATGGTGAACCAGCGCACAACCTCCATATCGTACTTTACTGGTGTCGCTTGATTAGCTTCCACAGTAGTCTCCTCCCCAGAGTGAAGTTAAAAAAACCAATGCGCCGAGCACCCGAATGTTCCTGTGTGCCGGACGCACCCATTGTTGCCAACTTACAGTGCGGCAAATTGTCGCAGTGCAAACGCGACAAGTAAAGCCAAAAGTAGTTCCGGCCTCCCGCATACCCAACTAATTTTGTCGGGATGGCTTGGGGTGCAAAGATACTAATGAGTTGTGAGGGACTGCTGTTTGATATAGGTCAAAAACAACCCAGCCCACATCATGGATATGTGTAGAAGACTGGAGCGGGTGAACGGGATCGAACCGTCGTCGTAAGCTTGGGAAGCTTCTGCTCTACCATTGAGCTACACCCGCTTGGTGTAGAATGCGACGCGTATTCTAACACGGGCATCATCAAGTCAAGTGATCACAGTCAGCATCAACGGCGAGGCACGCCAGTTCCCGCAAACTCTCAGCATCGCAGCACTTCTCCAAGAGATGGGGCTGACCGGCAAGCGCGTCGCGCTCGAACGCAACGGTGATATCGTCCCGCGCAGCACTTTCCCCACCCAGCAACTGTCCGACGGCGACCGGATCGAGATCGTGGTCGCGGTCGGCGGCGGCTGATCCCAGTTATCAGGAACCATCATGGCAGACAATTTGATCATCGCAGGCAAGAGCTATTCCTCCCGCCTGCTCGTCGGCACCGGCAAATACAAGGACTTCACCGAGACGCGCGCCGCGCTCGACGCCAGCGGCGCGGAGATCGTGACGGTCGCCATCCGCCGCACGAACATCGGCCAGGACGCGAACGCGCCTTCGCTTCTCGATTTTTTGCCGCCGTCGAAGTTCACCTACCTGCCCAACACCGCCGGCTGCTACACCGCCGATGACGCGGTGCGCACGCTGCGCCTTGCACGCGAACTGCTGGACGGCCACTCGCTGGTCAAACTCGAGGTGCTGGGCGACCCGCAATCGCTGTACCCCAACGTGATCGAGACCCTCGCCGCCGCGAAAACCTTGGTGGCGGAAGGTTTCCAGGTCATGGTCTATACTTCGGACGACCCCATCGTCGCGAAACAACTGGAGGACATCGGCTGCGTCGCCATCATGCCGCTCGCCTCGCTGATCGGCTCCGGCATGGGCATCCTCAACCCGTGGAATCTGCAACTGGTAATGGAACGCGTGCAGGTACCGGTGATCGTCGATGCGGGCGTGGGCACCGCCTCCGATGCCACCATCGCCATGGAACTGGGCTGCGACGGCGTGCTGATGAACACCGCCATCGCCTGCGCCAAAGACCCGGTGCTGATGGCGAGCGCAATGAAAAAAGGCGTGGAAGCCGGACGCGAGGCCTTCCTCGCCGGACGCATGCCGAAGAAACTCTACAGCGCCAGCCCCAGCTCGCCGACGGCAGGCATCATCGCCTCGGTGCGCAGCTGATGCCGGGCAACGAAGACCTGCGCAACCGCCACAACGAAGTTGCGACGGAGGCTGGCGTGAGCGAAGCGAACGTTAAGCATGGCGGCCGGAGCCACATCCGCAGCTTCGTGCTGCGCCAGGGCCACCTGTCTGCGGCGCAAAAACGCGCAGTGGAGGAGCTGATGCCGCGCTATGGCATCCCGTACGCGCCCGCACCGCTAGCCCTTGAAAACGCCTTCGGGCGCAGTGCACCGAAGATCCTGGAGATCGGCTTTGGCATGGGCGCAGCCACGGCCGAGATCGCACAGGCTCATCCGGAGAACGATTACCTCGCGCTGGAAGTGCACACACCCGGCGTCGGCAACCTGCTGAAGCTCATCGACGCACAACAGTTAAGCAACATCCGCATCATCCAGCACGACGCGGTGGAAGTGCTGCGCGACATGATCGCCGACGACACATTCGACGGCATACACATCTTCTTTCCCGATCCCTGGCACAAGGCGCGCCACCACAAGCGCCGCCTGATCCAGACACCGTTCGTCGCGCAACTGGTGCAGAAGCTGAAGCCGGGCGGCTATATCCATACCGCCACC
Source organism: Gallionellaceae bacterium (assembly GCA_037447315.1). Classification (GTDB taxonomy): domain Bacteria; phylum Pseudomonadota; class Gammaproteobacteria; order Burkholderiales; family Gallionellaceae; genus Sideroxyarcus. The sequence goes on from JBBIGX010000092.1 coordinate 2,979, forward strand.
GACTGGCAGGATTACGCCGAGCAGATGCTGGCGGTGTTCAGCACCGAACCTCGCCTGCAGAACACCGCCGCAGACTATGCCCCGCGCCCGGACTACCGCCCGCTGACCAAGTTCGAACAGCGCGGATTACGCCTTGGGCACGGCGTCTGGGACCTGGTGTTCCGCCGCAAGAAAGATCTGTAGCAAATCATTGAGGAAGCGCCGCCCCAGCTCGGTCGGCGCGATGCGGCCCGCACTTCGCACCAGCAACCCCTTCTTCTCCGCCTCTTCCAGTTCGCGCCGCATCAACAGCAGCGGCAGACTGGTGCGCTCCTGAAACAACGCCTCGTCGAACCCATCATTCAGGCGCAGCGCGTTCATCATGAACTCGAAAGCAAGGTCGTCCTTGCCCAGCGCATCTTCCGTTTGTATCTGCGTCCCCTGCGTCACGCCATCCATATATGCCTGCGGTTGCTTCAATCGCGCCTGGCGGATGACCCTGTCGTGGAAACTCAGCTTGCTGTGCGCGCCCGCGCCGATGCCGAGATAGTCGCCGAACTGCCAGTAGTTGAGATTGTGGCGCGACCGCCTGCCGGGCTGCGCGAAGGCCGAGGTCTCGTAATGTTCATAGCCATGCGCGGCCAGCAGGTCCTCAATGGCCTGCTGCATCTCGCAGCTTGCATCGTCGTCCGGCACCTCGGGGGGCTGGTGCGCGAACAAGGTGTTCGGTTCCAGCGTGAGGTGGTAGCACGACAAATGCTGCGGCGCGTATGACAGCGCAGTCCGTACATCCTGCAAGGCATCTTCCAATGTCTGCTGTGGCAGCGCATACATCAGGTCGAGATTGACGTTGTCGAAATGCCGTTGCGCGATTTCGATGGCCTGCTTCGCTTCCGCGCTCGAATGGATGCGCCCCAGCGCCCGGAGATGTGCGTCGTTGAAACTCTGGATGCCCAGCGACAGCCGGTTCACCCCCGCCTCGCAGAACGCGGCGAACTTGTCCGCCTCCACCATGCCGGGATTCGCCTCCAGCGTGATCTCGGCTTCATGCACCAGCGGCAGGCGCATGCGCACCTCGGACAGCAAGCGCGTCAGCGCCGCGCCCGACAGCAGGCTGGGCGTGCCGCCGCCGATGAAGAGGGAACACACCTTGCGCCCCCACACCAGCGGCAAGGCCGATTCGAGGTCGCGGAGCAGCGCATCGAGATAAGCCTGCTCGGGCAAGCCGCTTCGCGCCTCGTGCGAGTTGAAATCACAATACGGGCATTTCCGCACGCACCAGGGGATGTGTATGTATAAGGATAGCGGCGGCAGCGCCTGGAAGTTCACGGCCTGCGACTTGAGCCCGACCGGTTGCAGTACCTGGAGGTTCACGGCATCAAGCGTCCCGCTTTAGCTTTTCCAGCAGCACCTTGAGCGCCTTGGCACGGTGGCTGACCTGCGCCTTCTCGTCATGCGACAGCTCCGCCGCAGTCTTGCCGTATTGCGGCAGCCAGAATATCGGGTCATAGCCGAAACCGCCATCGCCACGTTCCTCGTGGCCAATCTCGCCGTGCCATTCGCCCTCGGCGATGAGCGGCTGCGGATCGTTCGCATGGTGCACCAGCACCAGCACGCAATAATAGTGTGCACGCCGGTCGGTCACGCCCTGCATGTCCTGCATCAGCTTCTCGTTGTTCTTCTGATCCGATTTCGGATTCTCGCCGGCATAACGCGCCGAGATCACACCGGGCGCACCGCCCAGCGCAGCGACGCAGATGCCGGAATCGTCGGCCAGTGCGGGCAATCCGGAGGCGGTGCTGACATGGCGCGCCTTGGCCAGCGCGTTCTCGACGAAGGTGCAGTGCGGCTCTTCGGCTTCGGAGATGCCGAGCTGGGATTGTGTCAGCACCTCGATCCCGAGCGGTGCCAGCATGCGCTGGAACTCGCGCAGCTTGCCGGGATTGGTGGAGGCGATGACCAGCTTGTTCATTGCGCCAGTGCCTTGCGCTGCAAGGCGGACAGTTGCGCGATGCCATGCTTCGCCAGTTCCAGCAGCGTGTCCATCTCCTCGCGCGAGAAAGGATGACCTTCGGCGGTGCCCTGCACTTCGACGAAGTGGCCGCTGCCCAGCATCACCACGTTCATGTCGGTATCGCAGTCGGAGTCTTCGAGATAGTCGAGGTCGAGTACCGGCGTGCCGTGGTAGATGCCAACCGAGACGGCGGCAACGGAATCGCGCAGGGGGTTCTCCTTCACCAGCCCTTTTTGCATCAGCACACTCACCGCATCGTGCAGCGCGACATACGCGCCGGTGATGCTGGCGGTGCGTGTGCCGCCGTCGGCCTGGATCACGTCGCAGTCCAGCGTGATGGTGCGTTCGC
>JBBIGX010000093.1:0-5295 GCA_037447315.1 Gallionellaceae bacterium
GCACAGCCCCGGCCTTCGAATGACATCAGCACCCACTCGAAATTCAAAAGAGCCGCAAAAGAGATGGCAATGACACAAGATGATCTGAAACGCGCGGTCGCCCAGGCGGCGATCGCTTATGTACCGAACGACTGCATCGTGGGTGTGGGCACCGGCTCCACCGCCAACTTCTTCATCGACGAACTGGCGAAGATCAAGGGCAAGATCCGCGGCGCGGTCGCCAGTTCCGAAGCATCGGCCAAGCGCTTGCAGGGCCACGGGATTGAAGTGCTGTCACTCAACGACGCGGGCGACCTGCCGGTGTATGTGGATGGCGCCGACGAGATCACGCGCCACATGCATATGGTCAAGGGCGGTGGCGGCGCATTGACGCGCGAGAAGATCGTGGCCGCAGCCAGCAAGAAGTTCATCTGCGTCTGCGACCAGAGCAAACTGGTGGATGTGCTGGGCAAGTTCCCGCTGCCGATCGAGGTCATCCCCATGGCGCGCAGCTACATCGCGCGCGAGATGGTCAAGCTGGGCGGCCAGCCCAAGCTGCGCGAGGGATTCACCACCGACAACGGCAACGTCATCCTCGATGTGCACGGGCTCAGCATCATGAACCCGGTCGAGCTGGAGACGAAACTGAACCAGTTGCCCGGCGTGGTGACCAACGGCCTGTTCGCCCTCCGGCCGGCCGACGTGCTGCTGCTGGGCACGCCGGACGGGGTGCAGACCCTGACCGCGCGGTAACAAAAGCGTAACGGGACGTGCGTAACATGCGCGATCTGGAACAATCCATTTAAGGAACCATCATGGTCGGTACCGAACACACCTCCAAACAATTCGACACGGAACTGGAAGCCGTGCGCGCCCGCGTGCTGCAGATGGGCGGCCTGGTCGAGAGCCAGATCAAGCTGGCGGTCGAGTCGCTGGTCAGCGGCGATGTCGCGCTGATGAACCAGGTCATCGAGGACGATCATCGCGTGAACGCGATGGAGGTCGAGATCGACGAGAGTTGCAACCACATCCTGGTGCGTCGCCAGCCGGCCGCCGGCGACTTGCGCATGGTGATGACGGTCATCAAGACCATCACCGATCTGGAGCGCATCGGCGACGAGGCCGAGAAGATCGCGCGCATGGCCAAGCTGCTGTCGCAGAAGGAGCGCCTGCACCTGCCGCGCTACAACGAGATCAAGCATGCGGCGGAACTCGCGCTGGACATGCTGCGCAAGTCGCTGGACGCCTTCGCGCGCCTCGACCTGGCGACGGCCGCGCAAGTGGTGCGTCAGGACGAGCAGGTGGACGAGGAGTTCCGCGCCATCATGCGCTACCTCATCACCTTCATGATGGAAGACCCGCGCACCATCTCCACTTCGCTGGAGATCCTGTTCGTGGCCAAAGCCATCGAGCGCATCGGCGACCATGCCAAGAACATGTCCGAGTACGTGGTCTACATGGTCAAGGGACGTGACGTGCGCCACGTCACCGTCGAAGAGATCGAGCGGGAAGTGCAGCAGTAAGCTGCCCGAGCGTCTTGCACCGCCAGCCCCTTCTTGCCGCCGTCGACCTGGGGTCCAACAGTTTCAGGCTGCAGGTCGCGCGCGTCGAGAACGACCAGTTGTACATGCTGGACGGCTTGCGCGAGGCGGTGCGTCTTGCCGCCGGACTCACCCCGGACAAACGTCTCGATCAACCCTCGCAGCAACGCGCGCTCGAATGTCTGCACCGATTCGGCGAACGCCTGCGCGGCTTGCCGCGCGAGGCAGTGCGTGCCGTCGGCACCAACTCGCTGCGCGTCGCCAAGAACGCCCCCGAATTCCTGAAGCAGGCCGAAGCCGCGCTCGGCTTTCCCATCGAAGTCATCGCCGGACGTGAAGAAGCGCGCCTGATCTATCTCGGTGTTGCACAGGGGTTGCCGCATAGCGAGGAGCGGCGCATGGTGATGGACATCGGCGGCGGTTCCACCGAATTCATCATCGGACAGAGCTTGCAGCCCATCCATCTGGAAAGCCTGTACATGGGCTGCGTCAGTTACAGCAGGCGTTTCTTCGCCGATGGCAAGCTGACCAAATCCAGCCTCAAGCAGGCTGAGCTCGCCGCGCGCAACGAACTGCAGAGCATCGTCTCCGAATATGCGCACGACCACTGGGAAGTGGCGCTGGGCTCGTCCGGCACCGCACGCGTGCTGACCGATGTGCTCGAACAGAACGGCTACAGCACATCCGGCATCACCCGTGAAGGGCTGGAGAAGCTGCGTGCGAAGATGCTCGAGGTCGGCGACATGGAAAAGCTCGAGCTGGCGGGCATGAAACCGGACCGTGTGCCGGTGTTTCCGGGCGGCTTCGCCATCATGTATGCGGCCTTCTGTGAACTCGGCATCGAGCATATGCGTCCGGCGCTGGGCGCTTTGCGCGAAGGAGTGCTGTATGACCTGCTCGGCCGCTTCACGCATAACGACATGCGCGAGGCGACGGTGCGCCAGTTCATGCGCCGCTATCATGTCGATCAGGCGCAGGCCGCGCGTGTGCGCATCCTCGCGGGACAGCTTGCCGCGCAATTCATTGGTGATCATGTGGATGAGGACGACCTGCAACTGCTGGCCTGGGCCTGCGACCTGCACGAGATCGGCATCAGCGTGGCGCACAGCGGCTACCACAAACATTCCGCCTACATCCTGGCCAATGCCGACATGCCGGGTTTCTCCAAGCGGGCACAGCAGCGCCTGAGCCTGCTCGCGCTTGCGCACCGTGGCGGACTGGAGAAGGCGCGGACACAGTTGAACGAGTGGCAGGTGATCGCGCATGTCATGGCCCTGCGCCTTGCCGCCTTGTTCTATCGCAACCGCAGCGACGTCGCCCTGCCGGTGATGCAGGGGCGCTTCAGCGGGACCAAGTTCAATCTGCGGCTCAGCGCGGACTGGCTGGCGCAGAACCCGCTGACGGAAGCCGCCTTGCGTGACGAGGCGAAGCAGTGGAAGGGGCTGGGGATCAGCCTGCAGATCGAGAACGCCTGAGCGCCGTCTTCCGGGCACTCTGCAAGCCCGTGCTAAACTCCATCCCGAAGCTGGCCAGACAGTCGCTGCACACTTGCTGTGTAGAGGAAAGTCCGGGCTCCGCAGAGCAGGATGCCGGCTAACGGCCGGACGCCGTGAGGCGATGGAAAGTGCCACAGAAAACGGAACGGAGTGGAGTTTCGGTGCAGGCTGACCTTCGGGTCATGCCAAGCCGCCACTTGATGGTTCCCTTTTTGGCGTTGAGGGCATGACACTAAAGGTTATGCCGGAGCCAAGATGATACCGCCGATGGCTGCGCAAGCAGATCAGGCAAGGGTGAAACGGCGAGGTAAGAGCTCACCGCGGACGTGGTAACACGGACGGCACGGTAAACCCCATCCGGAGCAAGACCAAATAGGCCGGCCATGACGTTGCTCGCGTCGCCGGCGGGTAGGTCGCTAGAGCGTCAGGTAACGAAACGCCCAGAGGAATGACTGTCCACGACAGAACCCGGCTTATCGGCCAGCTTCACTTTTACTTGTTGTCGTTCAACGCCTGCTCGAGCTGGGCTGCTGGCAGATAACCCGGATTCATTACGCCGTTGGCGAAGACCAGCGCCGGCGTGCCGTTCACCTTCAGCTTGCGACCCAGCGCCATGATCTCCTCGTTCGGCACCTTGCAGTTGCCCGGCTTGGGCTGGATGCCGTTCAGCATCAGGTCGTCCCAGGCTTTCACCGGGTCCTTGCTGCAGCGGATCGCCTGCACCTTCTCGGCCGAGCCGTTGAAGATCGGATACATGAACAGGTACAGCGTCACGTCGGTCACATCTTTCAGTTCCTGTTCCAGCTTCTTGCAGTAGCCGCAGTTCGGATCGGTAAAGTAGGCCATCTTGCGCTTGCCGTTGCCTTTCACTTTCTTCACCGCCAGGTTCAGCGGCAGCTTGTCGAACTCCACCGCGAACAGCTTGCGCGCGCGCGCTTCGGTCAGGTTCTTGCGTGCATTGAGGTCGAACATCTGGCCGTCGATCAGGATCTCGGCCTTTTCGTTGGTATAGAAGATATGGTCGCCGGTCACCACCTCATACAAACCGGAGATGGGGGAGGGATTCACCTGATCCACCGGGCCGATCAGCTGTTGGTATTTCTGCAAGGCGTCCTTGACGGCAGCGGCCTTGTCGTCGGCAGCGTGGGCGAGGGAGGTGGCGAGCAGCAACAGCAGGAGGGTGCGGAACATTGGAGTCTTCCTTGTGGTGAGATTCAGTTGAGTGCGTGGCGTGCCAGCATTTTTTTCAGCGGCGTAAACGCGTTGGTAGCCGCCATGCCGACGTTGCGCAAGGTGCGCAGCAGCGGATTGGGGTTGATGAACAGATGCTTCAGCGCATCGGTGGTCAGCTGCATCGAGAGTATGTCCTCGCGCCGTGCCCGTTCGTAGCGTTGCAGCAGGTGCAGGTCGCCGCAGTCCAGCGCGCCGCGCTGCAGGATCGTCTGCGACAGCTCGCGCGCGTCGCGCAGGCCGAGGTTCACCCCCTGGCCCGCCAGCGGGTGCACGTTGTGCGCGGCATCGCCGATCAGCGCGATGCGCGGCTTGACGAGATGCGCCAGGTTCAGTACGCGCAGCGCGAAGGCGACCGGCGGTGTGATCACTTCCAGCTCGCCCAGCGTGTGCTGCGAGGCCTGCGTCACACGTGCGGCCAGCTCGGCATGTGACAGCGCCAACAGTTCAGCCGACTTCTCCGGCGTCACCGACCACACGATGGAGATGCGCCGTCCCGGCAGCGGCAGCAGCGCCAGGATGTCATCCTCGGTGAACCATTGATAGGCGATGCCGCGATGCGCCTTGCTGCATTTGAAGTTGGCGACCAGGCCATGCTGGTTGTAGGGCGTCGGCACTTCCGGCATGCCGGCTTGCCGGCGCACCCAGGAATCGCGCCCGTCCGCGCCCACGACCAGCCTGGCGCGCACTTCGCGGCCATCTTTCAGCGTGAGCAGGGCGGCTTGTTCCTGCACCTGCAAGGCGGCGCATTGCGCGGGATGCAGCAGCGTCAGATTGCCCTGTTCGCGCAGGCCCTGCCACAGCGCATCCTGCAGCAGGCGGCTCTCCAGAATGAACGCCAGCTCCGGCACGCCCAATCGATAGGCGCTGAAATTCAGCTTGGCGCCGGTGTCGCCGAACACGCGCATCTCTTCCACCTGCTGCACGCGGGCCATGTCCAGCCGCTGCCACGCACCACACTGGTGCAGGAACTCCGCATTGCCAGGGGTGAAGGCATAGATGCGCGCATCCCAGTCATCGGGGGCGGAAGAGGCTTGGGGTGAGGGACC
>JBBIGX010000094.1:0-5269 GCA_037447315.1 Gallionellaceae bacterium
GTCCTGCAGCAGTTCGAGCGGGTTGGCCTCGGTGCTGAAATCGTGACGGTCGAAGAAGCTCTCCTCGTCCTCGCTGTGGAGGTCCTCGTAATACACCAGCTGCGCGCCGCGCGCCTCCTGCAGCAGCTGCTGGTATTCGGCGAGAGAAACGCCGAGTTCCTTGGCGATCTCGGTCTCGCTGGGAGATCGCCCCAGCTTCTGCTGCAGCTTGCTGATGGCGGTCTCGATGCGCCGCATATCGCGGCGCAGGCTGCGCGGCAGCCAGTCGGCACGGCGCAACTCGTCCAGCATCGCGCCGCGTATGCGCTGCGCGGCATAGGCCTCGAACTGCGCACCGCGCAGTTCGTCATAGCGGCTGGCCGCGTCCAGCAGGCCGATCATGCCGGCCTGGATCAGGTCTTCCACGTCGACGCTGCCCGGCAGCTTCAGCATCATGTGATGGGCGATGCGCTTCACCAGTGCCGCATGTTCCTGCAGGCACTGGGTCTTGTCGTTCAGCCCGGTAGACGTGTACATGTTCTTCATTCTTCCATTGTTGCCGGCGACCCTGGCCGGACGCGTCGCAGGCGCTTCGACCTCCGCCAGGGCGCTCATGTCAGCGTCGCCATGCCGCCGACGTGCGGCCTTGCCGTCCTGCGCGGCTGCGCCATGCGCACCAGCCGCTGCATCAGGCCGCCCAGCCGCTCCTGCATATCCTCCTCCGCCTGCGGCGCATGCAGCACCCCCTGTGCGATCTCGCGCATAGCCAGCGCCGACGGCGCCGAGGGGAAAGCATCCACCACGGGACGGCTCAATTGTGTCGCACGAAGCAGCTTTTCATCAATCGGGATATAGCCCAGATAGGACAAGCGCACCTGCAAATGACGGCGCGCGACACCTGACATGTTGTCGAACACCGCCCGCGCCTCGGGCTCGCTGCCGGCGCGGTTGACCACGATGTCGAAGGCCTGGCGACCGTTGTACATCGCCATCTTCTTCAGCAGGGCATAGCTTTCGGTGATGCCGCTGGCGGTCGGATTCAGCACCAGCAGCAAGGGCTCGTCGCCGGACAGGCTGGCACACAGCGAATTGCCGTCGCGTGCAGCATCCACCAGCACCACATCGCGCCCGGTGGCCGCCGCCAGGATGGATTCCAGCAGGCGTTCGCGCTCCTCTGCGGCGAGCTGCGGCAGCAGCTGCATGGCGCGCGCCACCGGCAGCACGCCGACGCCGTTCCTGCCCTGCAGCAGCACGTCGCGCCAGGTCTTGTCGCCGCGCGCGGCATGCAGCAGGTCGTAGCGCGGACGCAGGGCCAGCGTGTTGGCCACGTTGTCATGCGACAGGTTCTCGTCCAGCACCAGCACATCCTTGCCGGCACGGGCATACACCGCGGCCAGGTTGGTCACGATGCTGGTGGCGCCCAGCCCGTCGCGCGCGCCGAGCACGGTGACGACCTGTGCGCTGCTACGCGCCAGCAGCAGGCGCAGCCCGGCGGCCTGGTCGCCGGAACCGAAACGATGGCGATTAGAGGGCATAGGCCCCCCCTGCAGCGGCGGTCAGCCCGGCCATGAAGGCGGGGAAATCCACTTCGGGCAGGGTGAACGAAGTCGCCTTGCCGAGATCCTTGAAGGTGCGGTGCAGCAGGTAGTCCAGCTTCACCTCGTGCAGGTCTTCCGGCACGCGCTGGCCGCTGGCGATGTAGTGCATGGTGAGCTTGTGGCGCGCCACCACGTCGAGCACGGTGCCCAGCGTGACCGCTTCGTCCAGCTTGGTCGGGATGCAGCCGATCACGTTCGGGCCGCCGTACATCTTCACCACGTCGTCCAGCGTGCCGCCGGCACTGGTGGCGTTGAGCAGCAGTAGGCGCGGGATGCCCGCCTCGTCGAACATGACCTTCTGTTCCGCCACGCGGCCGTCGCGCTGACCGACCCCCATGGTGTCGATCAGCACCAGATGCTTGTGGCGCAGGCCGGACAGCGTGAGCCTGAGGTCGTTCGCATCGCGCACCGCATGCACGCTGACGCCGAGGATCTTGGCGTAGATGCGCAATTGCTCATAGGCGCCGACGCGGTAGCTGTCGGTGGTGACCAGCGCCACCTTGTCGGCGCCGTAGCGCACCACGGCGCGCGCCGCCAGCTTGGCGGTGGTGGTGGTCTTGCCGACACCGGTCGGGCCGACCAGCGCATACACGCCACCACGGTTCACCACATCCTCCTGCACACCGGCCACGCGCAGATTGTGCGCGAGGATGCGCTTGACCCAGTTCAGGTCGGCGTCGGCCGGCATCTTGTCCAGCAGGCGGCGCGACAGCGCTGGGCTGAAACCGACGTTGAGCATGTCGCGCAACAGGCCGCTGCGTTTCGGGTCCTGCTGCTGGATATTGCCCCAGGCCAGGCTGGCCAGCTGTTCCTGCAACTGTTTGTGCATGGACTTGAGTTCACCGAGGATGCGCTGTTGTTCGGCGCTTTCCGACGGCACGCGGATCGTCTCGGCGGCTGCGGCAGGCGCGGCTGCGGATGCAGGAATGCTCTTTGGCGCGGCGATGACCTTGGCGCCCAGCGCGGAGGCCTGGCTCTGCGCACGCTCCGACAGGCCGCTGCGCGGCTCGATGCGTGCGGCGCTGCGCGGTTTGGCGGCGGGGCGCGGCTCGACCACGCGCGTCTCGTTCAGGTGAACCAGTTCGCTGCCAGGGATGGCGACCATCTCCACCCCTTCGGGGACCTTGCGGTTGGACAGGATGACGGCATCCTCACCCAGTTCCATGCGTACCAGTTTCAAAGCCTCGCGCGAACTACCGGCGATGAATTTCCTTGCGTTCATGCTCTACCTCCTACCATGGCTGTCACCCGGATGGTCTTGGAACCGGGCACTTCTTCCTGAGAGATCACTTTCAGTTGCGGAATGGCGCGCTTGAAGAAGCGGGCCAGCAGGTCGCGGATACCGCCCGGCACCAGCAGCACAGTGGGCAGACCTAGCTTTTCCTGTGCCTCGGTGGCAGCGCGCGCCTCGTTCAGCAGTGTGTTGGCCAGCCCCGGCTCGATGGCGGATCCGCCCGCCTGCAAGGCCTGGCCGAGCACGTATTCCAATTCCTTGTCCATGCCGATGACCTGCAGTTCCTGCGCCGAGGGGTAGAACTGCTGCACGATGGCCGGTCCAAGCGCGACGCGCACCAGCGAAGTGAGCACGGTCGGGTCCTGCGTGCGCGGCGCATGCTCGGCCAGCGTCTCCAGGATGGTGCGCATGTCGCGGATGTGCATGCCTTCGTCGAGCAGGTTCTGCAGCACCTTGTGCACCGTGGTCAAGGACAGCAGGTTGGGGATCAGGTCCTCGGTCAGCTTGGGTGCCAACTTGCCCAGATGGTCCAGCAGTTGTTGCAGTTCCTGGCGGCCCAGCAGTTCGGCGGCATGGGTCTGGATCAGGTGGCTCATGTGGGTGGCGACCACGGTGCTGGCGTCGACCACGGTGTAACCCATGGCCTGTGCCTGGTCGCGCAGGCTCGGGGCTATCCACACGGCGGGCAGGCCGAAGGCCGGGTCGCGCGTCTGCGTGCCGGGCAGCAGGCCGCTCACGTTGCCGGGATTGATCGCCAGCATCTGCTGGGCATAGGCCTCGCCGCTGCCGATCTCGGCGCCCTTCAGGGTGATGCGGTAGCCGCTGGGCGACAGGTCGAGGTTGTCGCGGATATGCACCGGCGGCGGCAGGAAGCCCATGTCCTGCGTGAATTTCTTGCGGATACCCTTGATGCGGCGCAGCAGATCGCCGTCCTGCGCCTTGTCCACCAGCGCGATCAGGCGATAGCCCACTTCCAGCCCCAGCACGTCCACCTGCGACACATCCTCCCAGCTCGCTTCCGCCGCCTCGGGAATCACCACCTGGCTGGGTTCGGCGGCCTGTTCCTGCACCTCGGCACGCTTGGCTTTCTGCATCAGATAGTAGGCGAACCAGCCCAGTGCCGCAGCCAGCATCAGGAAGGCGAAATGCGGCATGCCCGGGATCATGCCGAGCAGGCCGATGATGGCGGCGGTAAGCACGATGATCTGCGGATGGGCCAGCAGCTGCTTGCCCAGTTGCTGGCCGATGTTGTCCTCGCTCGCCACGCGGCTCACCACTATGCCGGCGGCAGTGGAGATGACCAGCGCCGGGATCTGCGCCACCAGGCCGTCGCCGATGGTGAGCAGTGTGTAATTCTTGACGGCGGTGGCGATATCCATGTCGTGCTGCAGCACGCCCACCACCAGACCGCCGACGATATTGATGAGCATGATCATGATGCCGGCCACCGCATCGCCGCGCACGAATTTGGAGGCACCATCCATGGCTCCGTAGAACTCGGCTTCCTGCGCGATCTCGGCGCGGCGCTTGCGCGCCACGTCCTCGCCGATCAGTCCGGCATTCAGGTCGGCGTCGATCGCCATCTGCTTGCCGGGCATGGCATCCAGGGTGAAGCGCGCGCCGACTTCCGCGATACGCCCGGCGCCCTTGGTGATGACCACGAAGTTGATGATGACCAGGATGATGAACACCACGATACCGACGGCATAGTTGCCGCCAACCAGGAAGTGGCCGAAGGATTCGATCACCTTGCCTGCGGCGTCCGGGCCGGTATGACCTTCCAGCAGCACCACGCGGGTGGAGGCGACGTTGAGCGACAGTCGCAGCAGGGTGGAGATCAGCAGCACCGCCGGGAATACCGCGAAGTCCAGTGGCTTGGTGGTGTTCATCGCCACCAGCAGCACCATGATGGCCAGCGCGATGTTGAAGGTGAACAGGATGTCGAGCAGGAGGGGCGGCAGCGGCAGCACCATCATCGCCAGGATCATCACGATCAGCACGGGCCCGGCCAGACCGCGCATGCCGCTGCCGGTGAGGGATGCCTTCAGGGTATTGATGATCTCGTTCATGTCACACTTTCTTCAGTCCGTCATGCCGCTGTGCCGTAAACGGTTTCAGGGCTCGTGCGTATTATCTGGAGTGCGCGCCGAATGATTCAGGGAAATAGAGGGATGAAGCGGGCGTTTATCAGGTGCAGCGCCGTCATGCCGCATCAACCGGGCGGAGCCGCCTGCTGTGCGAGCGGATCGAGTTCCCTGGGCACCGGCAGTTCGCCGGGCAGCACCGGTCGCGCCCCGCCCAGCTTCTTGTAGCGGCGCAGCTGGTAGACATAGGCCAGCACTTCCGCGACTGCGGTATACAGCGCTTCGGGGATGGGCGCGCCGAGTTCGCAGTGCTTGTGCAGACGCCTCGACGAAGATCCTGATGGACATGCTGAAACAAAAAGGAATGAGCTATG
>JBBIGX010000095.1:0-5266 GCA_037447315.1 Gallionellaceae bacterium
CGGCTCCGGGAGGACGGCAGTGAACTCAGGACGCGATGGCTTTTTCCGCCCAGTTCATCACCGCGGCGAGGATCGCGGCAAGCGCTTCGCGCGACGTTTTCGGAATCAGTTCGTCGTCGTAGCGGTATTCCACTGCGAAGGGGTTAAGGCTGCGCAGTTGGTCTACTGATACCGGTAATTCGGTTCCCTGGTCGATCAGCGCCTGCCCCAGCGCAGCCAGGTCATGGGTGCGCGAGACTTCCAGTTCCCGCGCCGCCATCACTGCTTTCAAGGCCTTCTCTACCGCTTGTTGCGCATGGAAGCCGAGTGCGGCCAAGCTGGCCTTTTCAAGAGGAAGAAGCAGGTCGAAGGTATCGCGGTCGCGCCGCGCCAGCCGCAGCAAACGCAGGGCTTCTTCACGCTGCGGCGTCATAGAGCAGCTTGCCTTCCTTCTTAGCCCAATACGGCACGGTGCCCGGCACCTGGCTGCGCCGCTCGAATTCCTCGCGGGAATACACCAGCACATCGACGCCCACGCCGACCGGCCCGACCGCGCGATGGAGTTTCAGGTACTCGGCAGCCTTGTCCTGCACATCGCGCTCGACCACCAGCAGATCGAGATCCGAACCCGCATCGGCATCGCCGCGCGCATACGAGCCAAAAACGAAAACCTGCAGCGGGCTTTCGGCGGCGGCGGCGGCTCGGCGTGCGGCTTCAAGGATGGTTTGCTCGGCAAGCATTTTCGATCAGTGGGTTAGGAGACGGACCGATGCTATCACGGTGCCACCATCTCGTCATCAAAGTCGGCTCCGGGAGGACGGCGTTTAGGTGAGGATCATCTTCGCGCCGGCGATCGCCAGCACCAGCGCGAGCAGCTTCTTGATCGCCGGGTTGCCGAGGCGGCGGCTGCCGTATTCGGCGCCGATCAGCCCGCCGGCGACGGCGGCGACGGCCCACCACGGCAGGGCCGGCGGCAGCGCGACGGAGGCCTTCAGCACGCCGAGCAGGCCGGCGATGGAGTTGACGAGGATGAAGGCGGCCGAGACGCCCGAGATCACCTTGATCGGCGCCCAGTGCAGCACCAGCAGCAGCGGGCTGAGGAAGATGCCGCCGCCGACGCCGGTGAGGCCGGAGAGGAAGCCGAGCGCCGCGCCGGCCAGCAGGCGCAGCACGACGGGCGGATGCACGGCCAGCGCGTCGTCGGCCCGCCGCGCGCTGCGGAAGGAATACCAGGCGGCATAGATCAGCAGCGCGCCAACCAGCGGCTTGTAGTGGTGGCCGGGCAGCGTGATCCAGCCGCCGAGCCAGGCCAGCGGGACCGAAGCCAGCGCGAAGGGCCAGAACAGCGTCCAGGAGAAGGTGCCGGCGCGGTAGAACTTGAAGAAGGCGATGCTGGCGACGAGAATGTTGAGCGCCAGCGCCGTCGGTTTCATGATGGCCGGCGCAACGCCGAACAGGGCCATCGCGGCGAGATAACCGGAGGCGCCCGCATGCCCCACCGAGGAATAGAGCAACGCGGCAACGAAGATCAGCAGGGCGAGCAGGAGGTCGGCGGTGTGCATCGGCACAGTTTAGTGAAAGTCGGCGCCGGAGACACGGCGAAAAAAAAAGCCGGCTTGCGCCGGCCATGAGAGAAGTGCGGGCGGCGAACCGCCCGCAACCATGAAGCAATCAAACGATGTTCCGCGGCTTCAGGCTCATCGCCGTGAAGTCGTGTTTGAACGGCGATTCGCCCACCTTGGTCAGCGTGCCGCGACCGAGCTTGTACCGGTAGTTGTTGGTGACCGGATCGGGCACCGCGGAAACCACCGTGTTCGCCGGCGCGCCGGGGTAGTTGAAGCTCGCCATCGCCACGCCCGGACGCATCTCGTCGGAGACGATCGCCACCGCCGTGAAAAAGCCCTCGGTCGTCTGGATATGGCCGTCCTTCATCAGGTTGTTGAAGAACAGGTCAGGATCCTTGACGCCCTGCGGCTGCCCGGTCTGGACATAGACCGTGTCGTTGTGCACCTTCACCAGGTCGCCTGATTCGATGCCCCTCGGCTTGGCGTCATTCGGGTGGATGAAGATCGGCGGCCATGGCCAGCGCTGGAACAGATGCGCCTTGCGCAAGTCGTCGAACGCCGACTGCCAGGTCTCGTTCACGCGACCGTTGGTCACCCAGATCTCGCCCTTTTCCGGACGCGGCTTGATCGCGTCGTAGTACTGGATCCAGCCGCCGAACTTCCACGGGCTCTTGAGCAGGATGGCCTTGCCTGATTGAGTGCTAAAAGCGTACATGAACGGACTTTGCACCTCGGCCTGCTCCATCTCACCCCAGTTGTTGTCGGGGTCATGCAGCCGCTGGGTTCCGACCAGCTTGCCGTCGCGCACGCGGATCGGCGTCTGAATACCGGTCGTGCCATAGGTACGCAGCAATTCGTGCGCTTTGACGCCTTGCTTCTTGGCTTCCATGACCAGTGGATGATAATTGAGCACGCCACCGCGCGAGAAGCGGGCCGCTTCCTCGAACACATCGTTGGAGTCCTTCCACTTGTAGCCGTCGAAACCCATCTTGTTGGCGAACTGTTGCACCGCCCACCAGTCGGGCTTGGCTTCGCCCGGCGCGTCGTAGAACTTGGAGTAGAGGCGCAGCCGACGCTCGGAGTTGCAGCGCGTGAAGTTCTCCTCGCCCCAGGTGGCAGCCGGCAGCACGATGTCGGCGATGTCGGTGTTGAGCGGTTCGACCGGGTAGATGTCGGAATCGACCAGCACCATGCCGCCGGAATCGACGCGCTTCTTCAATGTCTCGAAGATCGCGGCACGATCGAGGCTGGTGATCTGGTTGGCGTTGCCGCGCGTCATGTCCAGCATTTTCGTCGCGAGGTTCTGGGAACCCATCATCGCGGCGATCCAGGTGGTGCCGAACACCCAGGCGAACTTCACCTCTCCGGCAAGCACCCAGCGGTCGAGGTTGAAGTCCTTCTTGCGCCGGCCCGGATACTTCTCGGGGCTGAGCCAGCCTGAGCCACCGCCGGCCGAGACCATGCCGCGCTGGTGGCCACCGCCGCGGGAAATCACGCGCCCGGGGCGGTTGCCGGCGCCGCAGATCAGGCCCAAGGACACGAACGAGGTCGTGTTCATGTAGTTGTTGGACCAGTAGTTGCCCTTCTCCAGCATGAAGGAAGCCTTCGGCCGCTTGCCATTCACCGGTTTGGCGATCCATTCTGCTGCCTTGCGGATGTCGGCCGGATCGAGTCCGGTGATCTTGGCCGCGACGTCGAGCTTGCTTTCCTCGGCACCGAGGATGAACTTCTTGTAGTCCTGCCAGTCGCTCTGCCAGTTACCCCAGGTGGTGCGCCACTGCCAGCCGGTGTTGCGGGTGCCGCGGCCGTAGCCCTGGTCCACCTCCCACTGATTGGCGATCCACTTGTCGATGAACTCCTGGTCCTGCCAGTTGTTCTCGATGATGATCCGGGCCAAGGCGTTGTGCAGCACCGTGTCGGTGCCGGGAATGATCGGCAGCCACAGGCCGCGGCCCTGCGACAGTGCCCAGGCGACGCCCATGGTCTTGTGCGGGGTGACGAAGATCATCTTCTTGTCGCCCGGCATCATCCAGGTGGTGAACAGCGTGGTCTTGGTTTCGTAGGGGTCGACGCCCGACATGAAGGCCACTTCGCAGTCGCCCCAGTCCTGGTAGCTGGCCGCGAAGGAGTCGATGCCGGCATCGTCGAGGCCCGTCGCGTCGTTGGTGTTGGCGCACTTGTCGTGCGGCGCCATCGACGGGGTGCCGATGCTGGTCATGCCCAGTCGGGTAATCGCGTAGGTATTCTCGAAATACTGGTACGAGTACATCTTGATCGCCCAGGCATGCTCGCCATACTTGGCGAGCACGTATTTCGAAATGTCCGCCATCACGTCGGTGGCCAGATCCCAGGAGACGGGCGTCAGCTTGCCGTTGACGCGGATCATCGGGTGCTGCAGGCGCTCGCGGGTGCGGGTCTCGGGGTTGAAGCACTTCTGCGCCAGCGTGCCGCCGCGGATCGAGTGGTTGCCGCCGACATTGACGACGGTGGCATCCTTGTCCGGCACGACGATGACATGATGCGGCTTGCCGTTGTGCGAGACGACGGTATGCTGCGCCGGGCTGACCCAGGCGGAGGTGTTCATGTTCTGGTGCGGGAAGGCGACGCCCATGGCGTTCGACTTGGCCGTGCCTTCCTTGCCCACGGGCCAGCGATAGACCTTGTAACCGCAGGCGATGGTGCAATAGTCGCAGGCCGTGGTGAACACATCCGCGTCCTTGGGCGGCAGCGGCACGCTATTGACCGGTTTGACGGGCTCCGGCACTGCCGGCTTGACTTTGGGTTCCCAGAGTTTGCTCATTTTCAATCTCCTCAAGCCTGGCCGATGCTGGCGTGGCCATACACCAGGCCCATGACACCGACGGCGTAAATGTCGTCACCCTGCGCTTCCAGCACGATCTGCGGCAGGCTCTCGGTGGCGTGGCCGGAAATCACCATGCCGTGCTTGGTCAGGTCGAAGGTCGTCAGGTGTAGCGGACAGGGGCCGAGTGCCTGATACTGCGCCTTGTAGGTGCCATCGAGCGGGCCGCCCATGTGCGTGCATTGCTGGTTGAAAGCCACGATGTCCTTGTCGGGGCCGATGCCACCGCCGGCGGGGGTGCCCAGCTTGACGAGGATGTTGCGTACGTCGGCGAACGGATAGTTGAACGTCACCGGCTCGCCGACTTTCAGCGCCGACAGCTTGCCGATCTTCTGGCGCTTGAAGCTGGCCTTGATCGCAGCCGCCTGCGCGAAACCGGGCAGGGCCGCCAGGGTGACGGCGACGCCGCCGGAGAGCAGGAACTGGCGCCGGCTCATGCAGAGGTGGACGCCCTGCTCCTCGTGATGATGGTCTTGAATCTGGATGGTTTGCGTCATTTGTCGACTCCTCATTTCATGACCGCATAGGGCGGCAGCTTGGGCGGATCCATCAGCAGGGGCTTGTCCATCGAGAGCGACTCGAGGAAGGCCACCAGATCCTTCTTCTCCTGGTCGGTCAACTTCAGGGGCTTGATCAGCGGCGACTTGTTCGGCCCGTTGCCTCCGCCCTTGTCGTAGAAGTCGACCACTTCGTCCAAGGTGTAGAATATGCCGTTGTGCATGTAGGGCGCGGTGTACTTCAGCTCACGCAGGGACGGGGTACGGAACTTGTTGATGTCCTTCGGGTTCTTGGTGACGTAGTACAGGCCAAGATCGAGGTCGGCGCCACGGTAGTCCTTCTCCTGCACGCCCTTCTGGTAATG
>JBBIGX010000096.1:0-5260 GCA_037447315.1 Gallionellaceae bacterium
AAAGTTCAGCATCCGGCACTTCCAGCACCAGTTCGTCATGCACCTGCATGATGAGCTTGGTCTGCAACCCTGATTGATCCAGCCAATCCTGCACCGCGATCATCGCCAGCTTGATGAGGTCAGCCGCCGTGCCCTGCATCGGCGCATTGATCGCCGCACGCTCGGCGGCCTGACGGCGCATGCCGTTGGCGCCGTTGATCTCCGGCAGCCACAGGCGGCGGCCGAACCAGGTCTCGACGAAGCCCTGCGCCTTGGCCTGTTCACGCGTGCTGTCCATGTAGTGTTTCACGCCCGGATAGCGCGCGAAGTAGCGGTCAATGTATTGCTTGGCGGCACTGGTCTCGATGTTGAGTTGCGAGGCCAGGCCATAGGCGGACATGCCGTAGATCAGGCCGAAGTTGATGACCTTGGCATAGCGGCGCTGTTCGCTGCTCACGTCGGCCAGCGTCACGCCGAACACCTCGGCGGCAGTGGCGCGGTGGATGTCTTCGCCATTCGCAAAAGCTTTGAGCAGACCTTCGTCGCCAGAGAGGTGCGCCATGATGCGCAGTTCGATCTGCGAGTAGTCGGCGGAAACGATGCGCGAACCGGGCGCGGCGATGAAGGCTTCGCGGATGCGGCGACCTTCGGGGGTGCGGATGGGAATGTTCTGCAGGTTGGGATCGCTTGATGCGAGGCGCCCGGTGACGGCCACGGCTTGCAAATAGCTGGTGTGCACGCGGCCGGTCTTCGCGTTCACCATCTGCGGCAGCTTGTCGGTGTAAGTCGATTTCAGCTTGGCCATGGCGCGATGCTCGAGGATGATCTTGGGCAACGGATAGTCGAGCGCCAGTTCCTGCAGCACCTCTTCGTCGGTGGAGCGCGCACCGGTGGCGGTCTTCTTCTTGGAGGGGATGCCGAGCTTGTCGAACAATATCTCCTGCAACTGTTTGGGCGAGGCGAGGTTGAACGGTTCGCCAGCGAGTGCGTGCGCCTGCGCTTCCAGCGCCATCACCTTCTCGCCCAGCTCGTGGCTCTGTCGCGCGAGCTTGGCGCTGTCGATGAGCACGCCGTTGCGCTCCATGCGGAACAGCACTTCACGCACCGGCAACTCGATGTCGCGATACACCCCCAGCAACCGGCCTTGCAGTTGCGGCGACAGGGTGTGGTGCAGCTGCAGGGTGATGTCGGCATCTTCCGCCGCGTACTTGGTGGCGGTGTCGAGATCGACCTGGTCGAAACCGATCTGCTTGGTGCCCTTGCCCACCACATCGGCGTAGCTGATCGTGGAGAGGCCGAGGTGGCGCAGCGCGAGGTTGCCCAGTTCGTGCGGCTTGTGCGATTCCAGCACGTAGGATTGCAGCAGGGTGTCTTCGGCGATGCCCCGCAACGCGATGCCGTGGTTGGCGAAGATGTGCTGGTCGTATTTGAGGTTCTGGCCGAGTTTCTTGTGCTGCGCGCTTTCCAGCCAGGGGCGCAGCTTGTGCAGGGCATGGTCGCGCGCGATCTGTTGCGGCGCGCCGGGGTAATGATGCGCCAGCGGCAGGTAGGCGGCCGCGTGCGGCGTGATACTGAACGAGATACCGACCAGTTGCGCCGTCATCGGGTCGAGGCCGGTGGTCTCGGTGTCGATGCTCACCAGTTCGGCCGCCATCAGTTTGCCCAGCCAGGCATCGAGCTGGGCATCCGTGAGGATGGCTTCGTAATTCGAAGTGTCGTTCTGGAACAGGTCCTGCGGCATCGGCTCCTGCTTGAAATCACGGCTACCAGAAGCTGGGCGCCCCTCTGTCCCGGCTCTTCGCCCGCGCGCTGGCGAGGGAAGCGATTCCCCGGTCAGTTCGCGCATCAGGCTGCGAAAACCGAAATGCTCGTACAGGGCTTTCAACTTGCCGGTGTCCGGCGCGGGCGCCACAAGCTGGTCGTAACGCCGGTCCAGCGCCACATCGCATTTCACCGTCACCAGTTGCCTGCCCATGGGCAGCCAGTCCAGCGCCTGGCGCAGGTTATCGCCGACCGCGCCCTTCACCTCGCCGGCATGGGCGATGAGGTTGTCCAGCGTGCCATATTCGGTGAGCCATTTCACCGCAGTCTTGGGGCCACACTTGTTCACGCCGGGCACGTTGTCCACGCTGTCGCCGACCAGTGCGAGGTAATCGACGATACGCTCGGGCGGCACGCCGAACTTGGCGGTGACGCCCGCCGCATCCAGCCGCTCGTCGCTCATGGTGTTGACCCACAGTATCCGGTCATCCACCAGTTGCGTGAGGTCCTTGTCGCCGGTGGAGATGACGCAACGCACCCCTTCCGCGGAAGCCTGCCGCGCCAGGGTGCCGATCACGTCATCGGCCTCGACGCCATCCACCATCAGGATGTTCCAGCCCGCCGCCGCCACCACTTCGTGCAGCGGTTCGATCTGCGCGCGCAGATCGTCCGGCATCGGCGGGCGGTGCGCCTTGTATTCGGGATACCAGTCGTCGCGGAACGTCTTGCCCTTCGCATCGAACACGACGGCGCTATAATCCGCCGGGAAGTCGGCGCGCAGCTTCTTCAGCATGTTGAGCACGCCGTGGATGGCGCCGGTCGGTTCGCCCTGCGGGCTGCGCAGATCGGGCATGGCGTGGAAGGCACGATAGAGGTAGGACGATCCGTCCACCAGCAACAGGGTTTTAGCGAAACTCGCTTCGCTTGTTTTCATCTTAGGGATCCGCAATGAACAACAATATGAAACTGCCGCCGGCGCAATCACCCGAACTGATGCAATCGAAGGAATCCTGGCGGGTGTTCGGCATTATGTCAGAATTCGTTTCGGCGACCGAACGCCTGAACAACATCCATCCGGCGGTCAGCATCTTCGGCAGCGCGCGCACGCCGCACGACCATCCCTACTACCAGCTTGCCGAAGAGATCTCGCGCCTGTTGTCGGACGCCGGCTTCGCGGTGATCTCCGGCGGCGGCCCCGGCATCATGGAGGCGGCCAACAAGGGCGCGTTCTACGGCAAGTCGCCCAGCGTCGGGCTCAACATCCAGCTACCGCACGAGCAGCACAACAATCCCTATCAGAACATCAGCCAGACCTTCCGCCACTTCTTCACGCGCAAGGTGATGTTCGTCAAGTTCGCCAGCGCCTATGTGGTGATGCCCGGCGGCTTCGGCACGCTGGACGAGCTGATGGAAGCGCTGACGCTGGTACAGACCGGCAAGACGCGCAAGATGCCGATCATCCTGGTCGGCAGCAAGTTCTGGAGCGGTCTGGTGGAGTGGTTCAAGACGGCGCTGCTGGCGGAGAAGATGATTTCGGCCAACGACCTCGACCTGGTCAAGGTGATCGACGAGCCGGAGCAGGTGGTGGCCGCCATCTTCAAGCATTATGAGACACGCGGTTTCGAACCCTCGATCGAGGAACTCGAGATGCAGCTCAATCTGTGATGTTATCGGATAGAATCCCCAACCCGAACCGAACGGAACCCCCATGCGCCTCCTCATCCTGCTCGCCCTGCTCAGCCAGGGCCTCCACATCCACTCGGAATCCGACGCCGGCGCGCCGGAAGTGATCATCACCCAGCTAGCCGACACGACGGTGGAGGAATACCGCGCCAACGGCCGGCTGTACATGATCAAGATCACGCCCAAGCACGGCGTGCCCTACTATCTGGTGGACGAGCGCGGCGACGGCAAATTCGCGCGCCAGGAGAGTCTGGATTCCGGCCTGCGCGTGCCGCGCTGGGTCATCAAGAGCTTCTGACCCCGCATCATGGCAGTCTTCACCCGTGTCTCGGAAGCGGACGTCAACGCCTGGCTCGCCCACTATTCGCTGGGCGCCCTGCAGGAACTGCAAGGCATCCCGGCCGGCATCGAGAACACCAACTATTTCGTGACCACGGCCAACGGCCGCTTCGTGCTCACCCTGTTCGAGAAGCTGACGGCGCAGGAACTGCCGTTCTACCTCGACCTGATGGCGCACCTGGCGCGGCACGGCATCCCCTGTCCCGCCCCGATGGCCGACCGCGAGAACCGTTTCCTCGGCGAACTGAACGGCAAACCCGCCTGCATCGTCAGCCGCCTGTCGGGCAAATCGGTGACCGCACCGAGCCCTGCACAATGCGCCGCCGTGGGCGCCATGCTGGGCCAGATGCACATCGCCGGGCAGAGTTTCGGCAGACGCATGGCCAATCCGCGCGGCCGCGCCTGGCGTGCCGACGCCGCGCGGCAGGTGAACCGTTTCCTGCCGGTCGATGCCGCGCGACTGCTGGCAAGCGAGGTCGCGCTGCACGACGCGCGCGACACCAGCGCCCTGCCGCATGGCGTGATCCACGCCGACCTGTTCCGCGATAACGTGCTGATGGAGGGCGACCGCGTCGGCGGCCTGATCGATTTCTATTTCGCCTGCACGGATGCCCTGCTGTACGACGTGGCGATTACCGTCAACGACTGGTGCATGGGGCCGGAGCAACGGCTGGATGCCGAACGCACGCGCGCCTTCCTGCATGCCTACCATGCGGTGCGCCCGTTCACCACGGCGGAGGCGTCGGCGTGGCCGCTGACCCTGCGCCTGGCCGCGCTGCGTTTCTGGATCTCGCGCCTGTACGACCTGCATCTGCCGCGCGACGGCGAGATGGTCAACGCCCACGATCCGGCGCATTTCGAGCGCATCCTGCGCAACCATATCGCAACCGCGCAAGCGGTCTGGCTCTAGGAGGAGACGATGGAAATACGCAAACATTCTGCCGGACGCGGCTGGCTGTGGATCAAGCACGGTTTCCAGTTGCTGATGCGCAATCCGCTGCTGAGCATCAGCAGTGCCATCCTGTGCATGCTCAGTGTGTTCATCGCACTGATGGTGCCCCTGATCGGACCACTGGTCGCCGTCGCACTGCTGCCCGTCATGCTGGCCGGCTACATGCGCATCTGCCGCGCGCTGGAGGAGGATGAAAAGGTCGATCCGGGCATGATCCTCGCCGGCTTCAAGCGGCACACTTCGGGCCTGATCACCCTCGGCGCCTTCCTGATGCTGGGCATGCTGTTCGCCTCGACGGTGATGGTGACGATAGGCGGCGAGCCGTTCGCGGCGCTGATGGAACAGGTGCACTCGGCGGAGGATTCGCAAATGCTGGTGCAGGCCATCGCCGGCAGCGACGGTCGCGTCTCGCTCGCCGTGCTGGCCGGACTGTCGCTGATGTTGCTGCTGGTGGTCGCCTGGCAGTACGCCCCCATCCTGGTGTTCTTCAGCGTCGTGTCACAATGGCTCGCGATGCGCGCCAGCATCGTAGGCGCCATGCGGAAC
>JBBIGX010000097.1:0-5255 GCA_037447315.1 Gallionellaceae bacterium
GGGCGTGATCGGTACCAAGCGTTTCATCTATGACCTGTGGGGCGACACGGTGAACATCGCCAGTCGTCTGACCGACGATGCCAAGGCCGGCAACATCCTGACCGATCGCATGACCTACAACCGTTTGCGCCACGACTTCCTGTTCGAACCGCCCAACGTGGTGAACGTCAAAGGCAAGGGCGAGATGACGTCCTACCGGCTGATCGGCCGCGTGGACGGTCAGGGCGAGCAGGGCAAGAGCAACATCTACCAGCTGCCCGCGCAGGGCGTGCGCCTGCTGTCGCCTGATTAGCCCAGCAGTTCCTTCCATAGCGTTTTCACGGCGGTGGTGTCCAGCCGGCCCGGCTCGATGCGGGCGTGCGTCTGGTTGTTCAGGCGCGTCTGGTGTTGCAGGCGACGCAGCGCGCGGTAGAGCGTGCGCAATTTCTCACTGAGCACGGGATCGATCAGGCCGAGATCGGCCGCCGTGTGCAACAGTGCCAGATTGCCGCTGTTGGCAGTGAGCGCCGGGTGCGACGAGGCGTAGGCCAGCACCAGGAACTGCACCATGAACTCGATATCCACCATGCCGCCCGGGTCGTGCTTGATGTCGAACAGTGCTGTCGGATTGGGGTGGCCGTCGTGCATCTTCTGCCGCATCGCCAGCACTTCCTGACGCAGTTTGTCTATGTTGCGTGGCAGGCACAGGATGGCGTGGCGTATCGCCTCGAAGCGCGCGCCGACCGTCGCGTCACCAGCACAGAAGCGGGCGCGCGTCAGCGCCTGATGCTCCCACACCCAGGCATGTTCGCGCTGGTAGGACTCGAACGCTTCCACCGAGCTGACCAGCAGGCCGCTCTCGCCGTTCGGGCGCAGGCGCAGGTCCACCTCATACAGGCGGCCGGCGGCGGTGTGGCTGGAGATCAGGGTGTTGATGCGCTGCGCCAGACGCGCGTAGATCTGCCCCGCATCGGGATGGTCGTCGTCGTAGAGGAACACCAGGTCGAGATCGGAGGCGTAGCCCAGTTCCTTGCCGCCCAGCTTGCCGTAGGCGATCACCGCGAAACGCGGCGCATCCCGGTGCTTGATGCGCAGGTCGCGCCAGCACAGGCGCAGCACGTGGCGCAGGATAAGGTCGGCCAGATCGGACAGGTGGTCGCTCAGCTTCTCCAGCGGCAGTACGCCATGCAGATCCATGGCCAGCAGGTGGAAGGTCTGTACCTGCTGGAACTGGCGCAGCGCGTCCATCTCGCGTTCGGTGTCGCCGTGGCAGCTCTCCAGTTGCTCGTGCAGCAGCGCATCGAGTGCAGGCCAGTCCGGCGCCTCATACAGTTCGCGCGTATCCAGCAGCTCGTCGAGCAGGATGGGATGCTGCGTCAGGTAGTCCCCGGCCCAGGCGCTGGCAGCGAGGATGCGCACCAGGCGCGGCAAGGCCTGCGGATATTCGGCGAGGAAGGCCAGATAGGCCGCGCGGCGCGCGATGGCATCCAGCAGGTTGAGCGCGCGCTGCAGGGCGGCATCCGCCTGCGCCTGTTCCGCGCACAGGCGGATGAAACCAGGCACCAGGGTATCCATGCGCTGGCGGCTGATCTCCGGCAATTGCCGGTAGCGGTTGCTGGCGCGCATCTGCAGCAAGGTGTCGGACAGCGCATCCGCCTGGGTATAGCCCAGTTGCGTCAGGCGCGCCGCCAGTGCGTCGTGTTCCGCGTCGTCGTGCCAGAGCGGATCGACCTCGTTCTGCTGTTTGCTGCCGAACACCGCCTCGAACTGCGCGCTGACGAACTCGCGCAAGGGTTCGAGGTCAGCCAGCAGCGCCGGATAATCGGCATAACCCATGGCCATCGCCACGGTCTGGCGTGCCTCATCCTGCTCCGGCAGCATCTGTGTCTGCTGGTCGTCCAGATATTGCAGCCGGTGCTCCAGGTTGCGCAGGAACACATAGCTTTCATCCAGACGCTGCACCACCTCGGCTTGCAGTTCGCCTTGCTGCGCTAACCGTTGCAGCACGCGCTGCGTCGGCCTGATGCGCAGGCGGGCATCGCGTCCGCCGCGGATCAGCTGGAACACCTGGGCGATGAACTCGATCTCGCGGATGCCGCCGGCGCCGAGCTTGATGTTGTCCTGACGGTCGCGCCGCACGACCTCGGCGCGGATCTGCGCATGCAGTTTGCGCATCGAATCGAAGGCGCCGAAATCCAGATATTTGCGGAACACGAAAGGCTGCGCCAGCTTCTCCAGCTCGGCGATATGCGGATCGTCCGCCGGCGAGATCACGCGTGCCTTGATCCAGGCGTAGCGTTCCCACTCCCGTCCCTGCGTGACCAGATATTCCTCCAGCGCAGCGAAGCCCATCACCAGCGGGCCGCTGTCGCCGTAGGGACGGAGGCGCATGTCCACGCGGAACACATAGCCGTCGGCGGTGAGGTCGTTGATGAGGGCGATGATGCGGCGGCCGAGACGGCTGAAGAACTCGTGGTTGGACAGGCTGCGCGCGCCGTCCGTCTCGCCCTCCTCGGGATAGACGAAGATCAGATCGATGTCTGACGAGACGTTGAGTTCGCCGCCGCCCAGTTTGCCCATGCCGATCACCAGCAGGGGCTGGGGTGCGCCGCTGTCGCGGCCGATGGGAGCGCCGTATTGCACGGTCAGGGCTTCCGTGACCAGCGCTTGCGCGCGGCGTACGGCGATCTCGGCCAGCGCAGTCATCGCGCCCATGACCTCGTCCAGCCCGCACAGGCCGTTCAGGTCGCGCAGGATGAGGTTCAGCATCACCCGCTTGCGCAACACACGCAGCGCCTGCGCCAGTTGCGCCTCATCGGCTGCGGGCTGCCCATCGAGCCACTGGGTGATGCGCGCCGCATCGACCGGCGTGGCATGGTCTGTGCGCAGGATGTCCTGCCAGTCCGGCTCGGCCTCCAGCAGGCGTGAGAAATAGCGGCTGCACTGCATGGCATGCCGCAGCATCGGTTCGAATTCGGTGCGCTGTCCGGGGATATTCATGGTGGGTTTCGGTTAAAATGCAGGCCGTATATCCGGCACCGCATTATAGTCCCCCATGTCGCTCCGCCTTCCTTTTCATCGCGCTTCCTTGCGTGCCGCAACACCATGCTGAGTATCCTGCTCAGGCTCACTGCGCGCGGCACCTGGAAGCTTTCCCGTCTGTTCGTGCTGCTGTCCGTGCTGCTGGCGGCTGGTGCGTTGTTGACGCTGCGTTACTGGGTGTTGCCGCAGGTCGAGCGCTATCACACGGATATCGAGCTCGCCGCCAGCTCTGAACTCGGGCGCAAGGTCAGCATCGGCCGCATCGAGGCGGACTGGCATGGCTTCCGTCCGCGGCTGCTGCTCTCCGATGTGCGTGTGCTGGATGAACAGGAGCGGGTCGCGCTGGAATTCCCCCTGTTGCGCAACACGGTGGCCTGGACTACTTTCTTCTTCGGCGAACTGCGTTTCCACAGCCTGGAGCTGGACAGCCCGCAGATCGAGATACGGCGCGATGCGGGGGGCCGCTATTCCTTGGGGGGGATCACGTCCGCGGGGCGTACCAACGTGCGTCCGGATGGGCGTGTGGCGGACTGGCTGCTGCACCAGTCGCTGATCGTCGTGCGCAACGGCCGCATCGTGTGGCAGGACGAGATGCGCGCCGCGCCACCGGTCGCCTTCGACAAGGTGGATCTGGTCGTGGAGAACCGTCGCGGCCGGCACCGTTTCGCGCTGAACGCGACCCCGCCGGTTGTGCTGGGGAGTCCCGTCGACCTGCGTGGCGACTTGTATGGCGACAGTTTCGCGGATGTTCCGGGCTGGCATGGCGAGTTCTATGCCCGGGTGGATCATACCGACCTCACCGCCTGGCGCGGCTGGTTCGACCTGCCGCCGGGCCTGAAGCAGGGCAGCGGCGGACTGCGCCTGTGGCTGGGACTGGAGGCGGGGAAGCTGACGCAGGTGGAGGCCGATGTCGACTTGCATGATGTCAGCGCCCGACTGCAGGAGCAGCTGCCGGAACTCGCGTTGCAGCGCATGCAGGGGCATCTCGGCTGGCGCCAGTCTGCGGGCGGGTTCGAGGTGTCCGGCGAGCGCCTGTCGTTGCGTCTGCGCGATGGCTTCGTGCTGCATCCCACCACCTTCCTGTTCAATCTGTCCGCCAGGAGCGGTTATCGTTCCGCTTCCGGCGAAGTGAAGGTGGACACGCTCGACCTGTCCGATATCAACCGCGTGCTCGTCTATCTGCCGGTGGCGGACGCTATCAAGCGCAAATTCGCCGATCTGGCGCCGCAAGGTCATGTGAAGGATCTCGAGGCGAGCTGGCAGGGCGACCAGGACAAGCTGTTGCGCTACAAGGTGCGTGCCCGGTTCGACCAGATCGGCCTGCGCCAGACAGGTGACCTGCCCGGCGTATCCGGCCTGAGCGGATGGATCGAAGGCAGCGACAGCGATGGACAGCTGTCGCTGGACAGCCGCAAGTTGCGCGTGCAGGCGCCGGGTTTCCTTTCCGAGCCGCTGCTTTTCGATCGGCTCTATGGCAAGCTCGACTGGCAGCGCAACAGCCAGCGGGGATGGGACCTCAAACTGAACAAGGTGCTGGTCGCCAACGCCGATGCCGAAGGCACGGTCTATGGCAGCTACCAGCTCAACGACGGTGCCGGCATCGCCGACCTGACGGTGAGCCTGACGCGCGTCAAAGTGAAGCATGCCGCGCGTTATATCCCGGTGCATGCCTTCAACGAGCAGACCTATCGCTGGTTGCAGACCGGCCTGCAGGATGGCATCGCCGATGCCTTCCAGATGCGCGTGCGCGGTGACCTGAGCGAATTCCCGTTCCCCGACAACCGCAACGGCCAGTTCCGCATCACCGCCAAGGCACGTGACGTCGCCATCGAGTTCGACCCCGGCTGGCCGCGCATCGAAAAGGCCAAGGCCGACCTGCTGATCCAGGGGCGCCTGCTCGAAGTCCGCGCATCGCAGGCCGAGACGGCGGGGGCGGCCGTGCAGAACGTGCGTGTCGCGCTACCTGATACGCTGGCGGATGCGCTGGTGATGGAAGTCGATGGCGAGGCGGCCGGGCCGACCGAAGACTGTCTCGATTACATCCGCAAGAGTCCGGTGCGCGGCTATCTGAACGGCTATACGGACGATTTCCATGCCAAGGGGCGCGGCCTGCTCCGGTTGCGCCTCGACATTCCGCTGGACGGGGATGCGCACACGCGCGTCAAGGGCAGTTACCGCGTCGACGACAATGAGATCGATCTCGGCGGGTACATCCCCTTGTTGCGTCAGGCCAG
>JBBIGX010000098.1:0-5234 GCA_037447315.1 Gallionellaceae bacterium
AGTCGCTGCGACAATGCCGGTATGCGCGGGATGGCGCCCTCGCCCAGCAGCCGTTCGCTGGTGAAGGCGATGCCGCTGTAGCGGCAGCCCTGGTAGCCGGGCGCTTCGCCCGTCAGGATGAATTCCGGCTCGCAAGCCAGATGCGCTGCCAGGCGCTGCAGCCTGGCTTGCGGACCGTTGCCAGCGGCATCATGCGGGCAATGATCCGCCCACGGGTTGAACAGGCCGCTCCTCCCGCTCGGCAGGGTGGCGACCAATGCACGCGCCAATTCCAACTTGTTCGTATTCATACGCATTCCCTGCCGCGAATGAAAAGCCCCGCACAGGGCGGGGCTGGTCTCGGCTGCATGTTGCCTTATTCAGCTGCGGGCGCAGCGGCTTCCGGATGCGGTTGCAAGGCTTTCATGCTCAGACGCATGCGACCTTTGTCATCCACTTCCAGCACCTTGACCTTCACCACCTGGCCTTCCTTCAGATGGTCGGCCACGCTGGCGATACGCTCGTGCGAGATCTGCGAGATGTGCAGCAGGCCGTCCTTGCCGGGCAGCACATTGACCAGGGCACCGAAGTCCAGCAGCTTGACCACCTGGCCTTCGTACACCTTGCCGACTTCCACCTCGGCCACGATGTCGCTGATGCGCTTCTTCGCGGCTTCGCCCGCCTCGCCGCTCACGCAGGCGATGGTGATGTTGCCATCATCATCGATGTCGATGGTGGTGCCGGTCTCTTCGGTGATGGCACGAATCA
This sequence comes from Gallionellaceae bacterium, assembly GCA_037447315.1. Taxonomy (GTDB): domain Bacteria; phylum Pseudomonadota; class Gammaproteobacteria; order Burkholderiales; family Gallionellaceae; genus Sideroxyarcus. The sequence continues at coordinate 748 of JBBIGX010000098.1, forward strand.
CCGCACCGCCCTTGCCGATCACGTCGCGGATCTTGTCCGGGTTGATCTTCATCTTGATCATGCGCGGTGCGAAGTCGGAGACCTCCGGACGCACGGACGGCATCGCCTGTTTCATGATGCCGAGGATGTGCATGCGGCCTTCGCGCGCCTGCGACAAGGCGACCTTCATGATCTCCTTGGTGATGCCGTTGATCTTGATATCCATCTGCAGCGCCGTGATTCCCTGCTCGGTACCGGCCACCTTGAAGTCCATATCGCCCAGGTGATCTTCGTCACCCAGAATGTCGGTCAGAACAGCGAAGCGATTGCCATCCTTGATCAAGCCCATGGCAATGCCGGCAACATGGGCCTTCAATGGCACACCCGCATCCATCAGCGCGAGACAGCCTCCGCACACGGAAGCCATGGAGCTGGAGCCGTTGGATTCCATGATTTCGGACACCACACGGATGGCATAGCCGAACTCGTCCTCACTTGGCAGCACCGCCATCAGCGCACGCTTGGCCAGACGACCGTGGCCGATCTCGCGGCGCTTGGGCGTGCCGATGCGGCCGGTCTCGCCGGTGGAATACGGCGGGAAGTTGTAGTGCAGCATGAAGCGGTCGGAATACTCGCCCTGCAAGGCGTCGATGATCTGCGCATCGCGCATGGAACCAAGGGTGGCCACCGCCAGCGCCTGCGTCTCGCCACGGGTGAACAGCACGGAACCGTGGGTGCGCGGCAACACGCCGGTGCGGATGGTGATGGGGCGCACGGTGCGCGTGTCGCGGCCGTCGATGCGCGGCTCGCCGTTCAGAATCTGGCCGCGCACGATTTTGGCTTCCAGTGCGCTGAACAGCTCACCGAGCTGGTTCTTCGACACTTCCGCGAACTCGGGCTGCGCCGCGAGCGCTTCGAAGGTCTTCGCACGGATCGCGTCCACCTGCTGTACGCGCGCCTGCTTCTGGCGCACTGCATAGGCGGCCTTCAGATCGGCTTCGGCCAGTTCGCTGATACGCGCAATCAAGGCCTCGTTCTTGGCGGCCGGTGCCCAGTCCCAGTCGTCCTGGCCGACGGAAGCAGCCATCTCGTTGATGGCGGCGATCACCGCCTGCATCTGCTCGTGGCCGTAGACCACGGCGCCCAGCATCACATCTTCCGGCAGTTGCTGCGCCTCCGATTCGACCATCAGCACCGCCTGTGCGGTACCCGCCACCACCAGATCCATCTGCGAGGTCGCCAGTTCGTCCTTGGTCGGGTTCAGCAGGTATTGGCCATTGGCGTAACCCACACGGGCGGCACCGATAGGGCCATCGAACGGGATGCCGGAGATGGCCAGTGCAGCGGACGCGCCAATCATGGAGGGGATGTCGGAATCGATCTGCGGATCGGAGGACAGCACGGTCGCCACGATCTGCACTTCGTTGTAGAAACCTTCCGGGAACAGCGGACGCAGCGGACGGTCGATCAGGCGCGAGGTGAGGATCTCCTTCTCGCTGGGGCGGCCTTCACGCTTGAAGAAACCGCCGGGAATCTTGCCTGCGGCGTAGGTGCGTTCCTGATAGTCCACAGTAAGCGGGAAGAAATCCTGCTCCGGCTTGGCGTTCTTCTGCCCTACCACGGTGACCAGCACCACGGTGTCGCCCAGACTGACCATCACCGCACCGCTCGCCTGGCGAGCGATCTCGCCGGTTTCCAGTGTCAATTGTTGGTTGCCGTAGCTCAGTGTTTTTTTGTAGTGGCTCAAAGTAGACCTCTCTTGAAATATCGACGGATGCGGGCGGATCGGCACGCCAAAACGAAGCGGGCCGCCTTCGCGACCCGCTTGACTACATGCTTACTTGCGCAGTTCGAGGCGCTGGATGAGCGCCTTGTAGCCTTCTTCGTTCTTGCGCTTGAGGTAGTCGAGCAGCTTGCGGCGGCGGCTCACCAGACGCAGCAGCCCGCGGCGGGAGTGGTAATCCTTGTTGTGCTTCTTGAAGTGCTCGGTCAGGTAGTTGATGCGAGCAGTCATCAGGGCCACTTGAACTTCGGGGGAGCCGGTATCGCCCTTGGCGCGTTGATAGTCGGCCACGATCTGCGATTTTTGAGCGGCGGTAATAGACATTGACTTCTTTCTCCAGTTAAAAGGTACGCTTATTGAAAAAGTGCGGCATTCTACACTTGAAAGGGCCGGCCGCTCAAGCTGATTTCGGCATGGCGGCCGCCTTGGCCACGCGTGACAGCAGGCGACTCGGGGCCAGTCTTCCGGTGGCCAACTCGCCCAACCCGATGAACACCCCCTCCGCATACAGACGGCGCTTGCCGTCCGGCAAGCCGTCTTTCATCGCCAGCCGCTGGCCTTTGGCCAGGCGCTCCGCCTGCAGCGGATCCAGCATCAGCGGCGGGAAATCCCGTACCAGGCTGTCGACCGGTAACAAACAAGCATCCCTTTGCACTTCATCCATGGATTCAATCTGTTGCGAGGTGAACGTATCATCCAGCTTGAATTCGCCGATGCGGGTGCGGCGCAAGGCGATCAGGTGTCCGCCGCAGCCGAGCGCTTCCCCCATGTCTTCCGCCAGGGTGCGCACATAGGTCCCCTTGCTGCACAACACCTCGAATTCCAGCTCATCCCCCTGCAGGCGCAGCAGCTTCCATTCACGGATACAGACCTTGCGCGGCGCACGCTCCACCGTCTCGCCCTGGCGGATATATTCGTACAGAGGTCTTCCCTGATGCTTGAGTGCGCTGTGCATGGGAGGAGTCTGCTCGATGTCGCCGGTGAACCCAGCCATCACCGCCCGCACCTGCGCCTCGTCCACCCCCACGGGCCGCGTTTCGACCACCTCGCCTTCCGCATCGCCGGTGGTCGTGCGCTGTCCCAGCCGCACCGTGGCGCGATACCCCTTGTCGGCATTCAGCAAGGCATGGGTGAATTTGGTGGCCTCGCCGAAGCAGATGGGCAACAGGCCGCTGGCCAATGGGTCCAGCGTGCCGGTGTGCCCGGCCTTCTCGGCACGGTACAGCCAGCGCACCTTCTGCATCGCGGTGTTGGAGCTGAGCTCCAGGGGTTTGTCGAACAACAGCACGCCGTCCAGTGGGCGCTTGATGCGGCGCTCGCGTTCAGTCTTCGCGCTTGTCACTCTCAACCGCTTGATCGATCAATTGGGAAAGACGCGCCCCGCGCTCGATGGACTCGTCATAGACGAAATGCAATCGCGGGGTGATGCGCAGTTTCATGATATGTGCCAGTTGGCTGCGCAGGAAGCCGGAGGCGCGCTCCAGCCCCTGCTGCAGCTGAGGGCTGCCACCGGCCAGCGAGGTATAGAACACCTTGGCATGGGCATGATCGCGCGTGACCTCCGCTCCGGTCAGCGTCACCTGACGCACCCGCGGATCCTTCACCTCAAGACGAATCAGCTCCGCCAGTTCGCGCCTGATCTGCTCGGCGATGCGGTCGGTGCGCGCAAAGTCCTTGGCCATCACAGGGCTCTGGCGCCCTAGACGATCTAGAAAACTTCCAGGAAATCGCCCACTTCCAGGTCGTTGAAGCCTTTCAACGACAGGCCGCATTCGAAACCGGATTTGACTTCCTTGACATCATCCTTGAAGCGCTTGAGCGAATCCAGCTCGCCGCTGTGGATCACTACGTTGTTGCGCAGCACACGCACGCTGGAGGAACGCTTGACCATGCCTTCGGTGACATAGCAACCGGCCACCGTGCCGACCTTGGAGATGTGGAACACCTGGCGGATCTCGACCATGCCGATGACGTTCTCTTTCTTCTCCGGCGCCAGCATGCCGGACAGAGCCGCCTTGATCTCATCCACCATCGCATAGATGATGTTGTAGTAACGGATATCCACGCCGGAGGCCTCGGCCAGCTTGCGCGCAGCCGCATCGGCACGCGAGTTGAAGCCGATGATGACCGCCTTGGAAGCCAGCGCCAAATTGACGTCGGACTCGGTAATCCCGCCCACCGCGCTGTGGATCAGGTTGACCTTCACCTCGCTGGTGGACAGTTTCTGCAAGGAGCCGGCGATGGCTTCGATGGAGCCCTGTACATCGGCCTTGACGATCAACGGCAGGGTGCGCACCTCGCCCTCGCCCATCTGCTCGAACATATTCTCCAGCTTGGCCGCCTGCTGTTTGGCCAGCTTCACGTCGCGGTACTTGCCCTGGCGGAACAGCGCGATTTCGCGCGCCTTCTTCTCGTCGGCCAGCACCAGGAAATCGGCACCGGCACTCGGCACCTCCGACAAACCCTGTATCTCCACCGGGATCGAAGGACCCGCTTCGGATACCGGCTTGCCATTTTCATCCAGCATGGCACGCACGCGGCCGAATACGGAACCGACCAGGATCGCATCGCCGCGGCGCAGTGTGCCGGACTGCACCAGCATGGTGGCGACCGCACCCTTGCCCTTGTCCAGGCGCGCCTCGATCACCACGCCCTTGGCGCTGGTGTTCTTGGGCGCTTTCAGTTCCAGCACCTCGGCCTGCAACAGGATGCATTCCAGCAATTG
>JBBIGX010000099.1:0-5201 GCA_037447315.1 Gallionellaceae bacterium
CTACCAGAAGCTCGAGGAGCACGGCCCGCTATACTGGGGCCTGCTGGCGCTGCATGCGCTGGTCATTCTCGCCGGGCTCGGCGCAGCCTATGTCATGGAGCACCGCGGCCACATCGTCACCGGCATGAACAACCAGATCGTGTGGGGCATGCCGCACGTGTTCGCCATCTTCCTCATCGTGGCGGCGTCCGGCGTGCTCAACGTCGCCTCCATCGGCTCGGTGTTCGGCAAGGCCATCTACAAGGCGCGCGCACCGCTGGCCAGCCTCCTGTCCATCGCCATGCTGGCGGGCGGTCTCACCGTGCTGATGCTGGATCTCGGCCGTCCCGAACGCATCATCGTCGCCGCGACCAATTACAACCTGACCTCGGTGTTCGCCTGGAACGTGGTGCTGTATTCCGGCATGGTGGGCTTGGTGGTGGTCTACCTGTGGACCATGATGGAACGTCGCATGAACCCGTACAACAAGGTCGCCGGTCTGGCCGTGTTCGTCTGGCGCTTCGTGCTGACTACCGGCACCGGCCTGATCTTCGCCTTCCTCACCGCGCGCCAGGCTTACGGTTCCGCGCTGTTGCCGCCGATGTTCATTGTTCTGTCCTTCGCCTGGGGCATGGCGGTGTTCCATCGGGTGCAGACCAGCATCTACATGTGGAACGAGAAGGAGATCGATCCGGCCATCCTGCAGCGCAAGAAACATCTGCTCGGCCTATTCGTGCTGGGTTCGCTGTACATGGTCGCCACCTACCACTTCACCAACGCCTATTTCTCGCACCAGCAGGATTTCGAGCGTTTCCTGCTGCTGGATGGCGGCATCTATCCGACCCTGTTCTGGTGGGGCTATGTCTTGCTGGGCAACGTGGTGCTGCTGCTGTACCTGCCGGGTATCGAGCGCGACCGCTGGGCCGCACTCGCCGCCTTGCTGATCATCCTCGGCGGTTTCGCGCTGCTGTATGTGTTCATCATCGGCGGACAGGCGTTCCCGCTCAGCCTGTTCCCGGGTTATGAAGTCAGCAGCAGCTTCGGGGACGGACAGGTCGCCGCGTACACGCCGTCGCTGTACGAGGTTCTGCTCGGGTTCGGCGGACTGGCGATCGCCTTCCTGATCACCACCGTCAGCGTGCGCGTGCTGAATTTCATGCCGCAGGACAAGCGTTACATCGCGGACTGACGCACGCAGGAGGCTGCCTTGCATCGCTTCCTCATTTCGGCAGCGCACAAATCATCCGGCAAGACCATGGTCAGCATCGGGCTGTGCGCGGCGCTCGCCGCGCGCGGCCATGCCGTGCAGCCGTTCAAGAAGGGCCCCGATTACATCGACCCGATGTGGCTGGGACAGGCGGCGGGCCGCCCGTGCCGCAATCTCGATCTGTACCTGATGGAAAACGACGACGTGGTCGCGACCTTTGCGCGCCATGCCGCCGAGGTGAATCTGGTCGAGGGCAACAAGGGTCTGTACGATGGGCTGGCACTGGACGGCAGCAACAGCAACGCCGCCCTGGCCAAGCTGCTCGACCTGCCGGTGTTCCTGGTCATCGACGCACGCGGCATGACGCGCGGCATCGCACCGCTGATTCTCGGCTATCAGGCGATCGACAAGGACATCCGCATCGCCGGCGTGATCCTCAACAACCTGGGTGGCAAGCGCCATGAATCGAAACTGCGCGAGGTCATCGGGCATTACACCGATGTCCCGGTGGTTGGCGCCATCCATCACGACGAGCCCCTGTCCATCGTCGAGCGTCATCTCGGCCTGATGCCGAGCAACGAATCGCATGTGGCGAACGCCAAGATCCGGCAGATCGGCGAAGCCGTCGCCGAACAGATCGATCTGGAGATGCTGCTCGCCTTGTCCCGGAAAGAGCCGTTGCCGGTGCCGCACACCGCCGAGGTCCTGCCCATGCCTTCCGGCGACAAGGTGCGCATTGCCATCGCGCGCGACCGCGCCTTCGGTTTCTACTACGCCGACGACCTCGATGCGCTGGAAGCGGCGGGCGCGGAGCTGGTGCCGTTCGATGCCTTGCGTGATGCGCACCTGCCCAAGGTGGACGGCCTGTATATCGGCGGCGGTTTTCCCGAGACCTGCGCCGCCGAACTGGAGGCCAACAGCAGCCTGCGTGCGGAGATCGCGCAGGCCATCGCGCTCGGCTTGCCGGCGTATGCCGAGTGCGGCGGCCTGATGTATCTGTCGCGCAGCATCCGCTACGAGGGCCGCAGCTTCGACATGGTCGGCGCCATCCCCGGCGACGTGCAGATGCATGCCAGGCCCGTCGGCCGCGGTTATGTGCACCTGCGCGAGGATGACACCCACCCCTGGCCGCGCCCGGATGCACCGGCACGGCAGATCAAGGCGCACGAGTTCCATTATTCGAGTCTGGAGAACTTACCCGGGGACTGCCGTTTCGCTTACCATGTCGAGCGGGGTTACGGTATAGACGGCGGGTGCGACGGTATCATCGTCAACAACCTGCTGGCTTCCTACACGCACTTGCGTACCATCGGCAGCTGCTACTGGGCGACGCGATTCGTCGCGTTCGTCCGGCTCTGCAAGGGGCAAGCCCTGGACTCAACTTCGATCAAAGAGAAAGCGATATGACACAAGCACTGTACCAAGCGGCCATCGCGGCATTCGACAAAGCCAATTCCGAAGACCCGAACCTGGAAGTGTTCGAGGGCAAGACCTGGCCCAAGGAACTGCTGTACGCGCAGCGCATGACCGAGATGCAGGAACGCTATGCGCCCGAGGCATCCGAGGCGGTGAAGCTGGCCTGCCGCGCACAGCACATCCAGCGCTGGAAGATCCCGCGCAGCGACTACCCGATGGACAAGAAAGGCTACATGCTGTGGCGCACCAACCTGTACAAGTTCCACGCCGAGACCGCCGGCGCGCTGATGAAGCAGGTGGGCTACGACGACGAGATGGTCAACCGCGTGAAGACCATCGTCGGCAAGAAGGACCTCAAGACCAATCCCGAGACGCAGCTGATGGAGGATGTAGTCGACCTGGTGTTCATCGAGCACTACATGCTCGGCTTCGCGCAGCAGAAGGCGGACTATTCCGAAGACAAGTGGATCCTCATCATCCGCAAGACCTGGGACAAGATGTCCGAGCGGGCGCATGAGTTCGCCCTGTCCGGCAAGATCAGGCTGCCGGAAGCGCTGGTGCCGCTGATCCTCAAGTCGATCAAAGGCTGACATGGATTTCCTGCCGGTATTCCAGAACGTCAAAGGCCGCCGCTGTCTGGTGGTGGGCGGCGGCTCGGTCGGGGCGCGCAAGGCCGGCGTGCTACTCGAAGCGGGCGCGAAGGTGCGCGTGGTCGCGCCGCAGATCGACGACGAGCTGAAGGCTCATGCCGCCGTGGAAGCGGTGCATGCGCGTTTCCAGCCGCAACATCTGGAGGGCATGGCGCTGGTCATCGCCGCCACCAACGACCGTGCGGTGAACCGGCAGGTGTCCGAGCAGGCGCAGGCGCGCAACATCCCGGTGAACGTGGTGGACGATCCCGAGCTGTGCAGTTTCATCATGCCCGCCATTCTCGACCGTTCACCGCTGATGGTGGCGTTCTCCAGCGGCGGCGCTTCGCCGGTGCTGACGCGCATGATGCGCGGCAAGCTGGAGACGGTGATCCCGCAGAACTACAGCCGTCTGGCCGCGTTCGCCGAGCGCTTCCGCGAAACGGTCAAGCAGCGCGTGACCAATCCCGCCAAGCGCCGCATCTTCTGGGAGAACGTGCTGGACGGCGTGGTCGCCGAGAAGGTGCTGACCGGTGACGAGGCGAGCGCCGAAGCCATGCTGCAGCAGATGCTGGCCGACGAGGACAACATCGTGCGTGGCGAGGTGTATCTGGTCGGCGCCGGCCCCGGCGATCCGGATCTGCTGACTTTCCGTGCGTTGCGCCTGATGCAGAAGGCCGACGTCGTGGTGTACGACGCGCTGGTGTCCAAACCCATCGTCGACATGACGCGCCGCGACGCCGAGCGCATCTACGTCGGCAAGCGCCGCGCCGACCATGCGCTGCCGCAGGAAGACATCAATCTGCTGCTGGTGCGCCTGGCCAAGGAAGGCAAACGCGTGCTGCGCCTGAAGGGCGGCGACCCGTTCATCTTCGGGCGCGGCGGCGAGGAGATCGAGGAACTGGCCGAACACGGCATCCCGTTCCAGGTGGTGCCGGGCATCACCGCAGCAGCCGGCGTGGCGTCCTACGCCGGCATCCCGCTCACGCACCGCGACCATGCGCAGTCCTGCGTGTTCGTCACCGGCCACCTGAAGGATGGCACGATGAACCTGGACTGGGAACAGCTCGCGCGTCCGCGCCAGACGGTGGTGGTGTACATGGGGCTGCACGGGCTGGACACACTATGCGCGAAGCTGGTCGAACACGGCATGCCGGAGACCACGCCCATCGCCATCGTGCAGCACGGCACGCAACCCACGCAGCGCGTCATCACCGGCACGCTGGCGACCATGCCCGCCATCGCCGAGCGTGAACAGCCGCAGCCACCGACGCTGATCATCGTCGGCGGCGTGGTGACCTTGCGCGAGAAGCTGGCCTGGTTCCATCCGCAACAGGATTGATCTGCTTCACTTGGCAGTCCAACGAAAAAAGAGAGAGACAAGATGGTGCAAGTCATGAAGAAGCTGTTGCTGTCCGCGATGTTGCTGGCCGCCGCCACGGAGGTGCAGGCGGCCGATGCGATTCTCAAGCCGTTCGTGCTGGGCTCGAAAGGGGCGGGCAGCGTGGCCGAGAAAACCGCACAGGTGAAAGGTGCCCTGACCGGCGCCGGGTTCGTGGTGGTTGGCGAATATGCCCCGTATGCCGGCACGAACATCATCGTCGTCACCAATGACGAACTGAAGCAGAACGCCGCGGCGTCCGAGCACGGCGGTTACGGTGCGGTGCAGCGCGTCTCCGTCGTCGAGGCCGGGAAAGAGGTCCAGGTCAGCTACACCAACCCGGTCTACATGTCGCATGTGTACCGCATGAAGGGCGACCTGTCCGGCGTGTCCGCCGCGCTGGAGAAAGCGCTGGGGCGTGTCGAGGAATTCGGCGCCAAGGGCATGACCGCGAAGGCGGCGCGCAAATACCACTACATGTTCGGCATGGAATACTTCGACGAGCCCAGCCTGCTCGCCGAGTACGGCAGCTACGAGGAAGCCGTGCAGGCGGTGGATGCGAAACTGTCCGCCGGCAAGAACGGCGTCG
>JBBIGX010000100.1:0-5187 GCA_037447315.1 Gallionellaceae bacterium
GCTTGCCCAGCATCGGATACTTGGTGTGCTTGCCGTGGTCGAAAACGATCTCTTTCCAGTCCTTCTCGACGTGGCAGGTCTCGCACTTCTTGCCGAAATTGCCCTTGTGCGCCTTCTCGTCATCCTTCTGGTGACAGGAATAGCAGATCTTCGGCGCTTCGCGGAACTTGGCGCCCGCCTTGTGACAGCTCTCGCATTTGACCTTTTCCTGCTTCTTGGTGAGGAGGTGCCCGCCCTTCAGCTCGAAATCGGTCAGCTTGTGGTCGAACTTGTCATGATCGAACTCTGCCGCCTTGAAATCACGGCCTTTGTGCTCGGCGTGACACTCCTTGCACTCCTTCGCGGTGTCGATGCGCCCGTGATAACCGGTCTTCTCGGCGACATCCTTGCCCACGTCCTTGTGGCAATCCATTCACAGCTTGCTCTGCGCCTTGTTGTCGAACTTCTTGTGGCACAGGTCACGCTTCTCCTCTTGCTTGGCATGGCCCTTGATGACATCGCCGGGCATCAGCAATTTGTTGGCGTTCGCCTGCATGGGCAGGACGAAAAGGAAGAGCGCGAGGGTAAGGATGCGGATTGCCATGATCTGTCGTTCAGTAAGCGTGGACGGCGTATACGTGATAGATGGCGCTGAACACCATCATGAAGACCAGCGGAATATGGAAGATATGCCACCACGAGAACAACCGCTCATAGGTATGGAACTGCGCGGCATCGCGCACAGCATGCAGATAGGCGACGATCTTCTCCCGATATTCCTCGAACATCGCCTCCATGCCTCTCACCTGTTCGGCATTGAAGCCCTTCTCCCTGGCCTGATCGCGCATCACCTGATGCAACTCGGCAGGCAGCTGGCGCGCAAGCTTGGCCGCTTTCCAGCCGATCTTCGCAAAGCTGGCAAAACCGTAGCCGGCTTCCTTCGCATATTTCTCCGCCTCCTCATGGAAAGCTTCCAGTTGCTGCGCGATGTGCGGTGCGAATCCGAACATGGACTTGATATCCCCCGCCCGCTCCATCTCTGCACGCAGCTCATTCACCGTCGCCTGACGACCATACAGGCCGTGGTGGATCTTGGTATAAAAGAACCGGCCGAAGGTGCCACTGCCGGAAACCAGCAGCATGCAATACATCGCCACCGCCGCATTGATCGATCCGGTGGGGTGGATGAACGGGATATAGACGTGATAGGTCGAGTGGAAGATGATGAACAGCGGCCCCAGGATGCCCAGCACCATGTGCCATTTGAACCAGGTCGGCAGGAATCCGAGGTTCTCGATGAATTTCCAGCGCTTGCGCAGAGGATAGAGCAGCAACAGCAGCATCATCGTGCCGCCGATGAGGCCCAGGTTGTAGCCAAAATCGAACAACTCCTCGCCTGGCTTGTAGTACGTCTGCGGATAGACCACGAAATAGCCGGCAAAGGTGATGAGGCCGACGATGGTGATAAAAATCATCCAGTACAAGTGTTCGGATTGTTTTTTGGTTCTTGTCATGGTCCTGCCTATGGGTACGTGGCACAAACGGCCGAAATTCTAACTTTGAAAAAGGATGCTGTCTGAAAAAATTTGTCTTAAACCTCACAGCCTCCTAGAATGCGGCGCTTGCGACAGTATCTTGTACGATAAAGTTCAGTCCGGCGCACGCAATACTCGACAGCCGACTCAGACTTCCCGCCAAACGGCACCCACTTTCAACGAGTTATAGATATCGAACCGACATGGACATCATCGATCTTTCCGTCTACCTCATCCCATTGGTCATCATCATGGTGTTTTACCTTGGGCGCCGCAAAAAGACCGAGCGGTCCTCCGTGGAGCAAATGAAGGAGGCCATCTCGCAAGGCCTGACCGAACCGGCTTCGCTGCACCCGGTGATCGACCCGCGCCTGTGTCTGGGTTCCGGTAGTTGCATCAAGGCCTGCCCGGAGGGGGCGCTCGGCATGATCAAAGGCAAGGCCGTGCTCATCAACCCGACCTATTGCATCGGCCATGGCGCCTGCGCCGCCGCTTGCCCGCACGACGCCATCACGCTGGTTTTCGGCACCGAAAAACGCGGCGTGGACATCCCGCAGGTCAACCCATCCTTCGAGACCAACGTCAAGGGCATCTACATCGCCGGCGCATCCGGTTTTGCATCGCCGGCGAGCTGGGCGGCATGGGCTTGATTCGCAAGGCCGCCAGCCAGGGCTCGCAAGCCATCGACTCCATCGCCAAGCTGAAAGGCACGCACAATTTCGACTACGACGTGGTCATTGTCGGCGCCGGTCCGGCCGGCTTGGGTGCCGCGCTGGGCGCCATCCATCACAAGCTGCGCTACCTGATCGTGGAGCAGGAGGTTTCGCTCGGCGGCGCCATCTTCCAGTACCCGCGCAACAAGATCGCCATGACCGCCCCGGTAAAATTGCCAGTCATCGGTGAGATGCAATTCAAGGAAGTCAGCAAGGAACGGCTGCTGGAATGGTGGCAAGGCATCATCGCCAAGACCGGCATCCAGATCAGCTACAACGAACGCATGGAGAATGTCACGCCTGAAGGCGACGGTTTCATCGTCAAGACCAGCAAGGGCGAATACAAGACACGCACCGTACTGCTCGCCATCGGCCGGCGCGGCACGCCGCGCAAACTCGGCGTCCCCGGCGAAGACCTGCCCAAGGTGGTGTACCGCCTGATCGAGCCCGAGCTATACCGCGACATGCACGTAGCCGTGGTCGGCGGCGGCGACAGCGCGGTGGAAGCTGCCATGGCCGTAGCGGAACAACCCGGTACCACCGTTTCGCTGCTGGCGCGCGGCGAGGATTTCGGCAAAGCCTTCGGTGGCGCAAAACCGAAGAACCGCGACAAGCTGAAGGCGATGGCAGACGCCGGGAAAGTGAAGATATATCTCAGGTCCGGCATCAAGCAGATCGGCAAGGACACTGTGCAAATCAAGTTCGGCGACGAGGAGGCCGAAATCCCCAACGACGGCGTGATTGTCTGTGCGGGCGGCACCTTGCCGACACCTTTCCTGAAGCAGATCGGTGTGATGGTGGAGACCAAATACGGCACTGCCTGACCGGTGGCGGGAACAAAAAAAGGCCTGCGGGAACGCAGACCTTCTTTATTTGGTGCCGCTTGTCGGATTCGAACTGACGACCTACCGCTTACAAGGCGGTTGCTCTACCAACTGAGCTAAAGCGGCTACGTTCAATCTGGTGGGTCGGGCGAGATTCGAACTCGCGACCAACGGATTAAAAGTCCGCTGCTCTACCGACTGAGCTACCGACCCGCAAAAAAAGAGCGCGCATTATACGGGTTTGACCCGGGGAGTCAAACCGCAATGACGCTCATGCATCACGATAGATCGTCGGATCCGGCACCTGTGCTGCAAGGAACCCTGCGCGCCGCAAACGGCAGGAATCGCAACGCCCGCACGCGCGTCCCTGGTCGTCCGCCTGGTAACAGGAAACCGTCAAGGCGTAATCCACGCCGAGCTGCACGCCTGCACGGATGATCTCCGCTTTGGACAGATGCTGCAGCGGCGCATGCAGCGTGAGCGGCTTCCCTTCCACCGCCGCCTTCGTCGCCAGATTGGCCATACGCTCGAATGCGGCCACGTATTCGGGACGACAATCGGGATAGCCGGAATAATCCACCGCGTTGACGCCGATGAAGATGTCCTGCGCCTGCAACACCTCGGCCCAGGCCAGGGCGAGCGACAACATGATGGTGTTGCGCGCCGGCACATAGGTCAGCGGAATGCCGCTCGATGCCTGCTCGGGAACTGCGATGCGCGCATCGGTCAATGCCGATCCACCGAACGCGGTGAGGTCGATGCCGATGACCTTGTGCTGGTGAGCACCGAGGGCTTGCGCCACGCGTTGAGACGCAGCCAATTCCGCATGATGGCGCTGGCCGTAATCCACGCTCAGGGCATGACACTCGAATCCCTGTGCGCGCGCCATCGCCAGCACCGTGGCCGAATCCAGACCGCCGGACAGCAATACGACCGCTCGTTTCGCGCTCAACGTCCCACCTCGTTCCCCCACAATATCTTGTGCAATTGCACCTGCATGCGCACCGGCAAGCGATCACGCAAAATCCATTCCGCCAAGTCGCGCGGCGCCAATGCATCCTGCACCGGCGAGAACAACACCGCACAGCGCTGCGGCAGGTCATGTTCGTGCAAGACCTGTTTCGCCCACAGGTAATCGCCCTCATCCGCCAACACGAACTTGATTTCATCCGCAGGCGCCAGATGCGACAGATTGCTCCAGAGATTCTTCTCCACTTCGCCTGAGCCCGGCGTCTTGATGTCAACGACCTTCAGCACCCGCGCGTCGACGCCACTCACATCCAGCGCGCCACTGGTCTCCAGCGAAACGGCGTAACCTGCATCACACAAGGCACGCAACAACGCCAGACATGCTTTCTGCGCCAGCGGCTCGCCGCCGGTAACGCACACATGATGCGCGCCATATTTTTCCACCTCGTCCAGCACCGCCTGCAGCGCCATGTTCCGCCCGCCGGTGAAGGCATGCGCACTGTCGCAGTAGTCGCAGCGCAACGGACAGCCGGTCAGCCGCACGAACACGGTCGGCAAGCCGATGCGGCTGCTTTCGCCCTGGAGCGAGAAGAATATTTCACTGACACGCAAGGTGTCCGCTTTGTGCGGTTTCATAAGGACTGCGATGGATTACTTGAGCGTAGCCAGACGTTTCTTGGCTTTGTCGGAAGCATCGCTGCCGGGGAAGCGTTCGATCAACTGCTTGAGCGTATTCTTGGCTGCCGTGCGTTTCTTCAGCGCCAGTTCGCACTCGGCCATGTTCAGCATGGCCTCCGGCGCGCGCGGATGGTCGGGATATTTCTCCAGCAGATTGCGGTAGGCATCCAGGCTGCCGGCATATTCGCGCAACAGGAAATCGGCGTTGCCCAGCCAGTAATAGACATTGGCTTCGTGTACGGATTGCGGGAACTGCCGCAGGAAATCGCGGAAGGCGAGCGCCGCCTCGCGATAGCTTTCGGCACGATAGAAACCGTAAGCCGCCTCGAACGCACGGTTCTCTCCGGCCTGATCGCCGGGCACTGCCGGCTGCGCCACCAGAGATGGCGCCCCTGCAGTGTTCGACTCGACCGCTTTCAGCCGGGAATCCAGATCGACATAGAAATCTTTCTGGCGTTTCTCGGCTTCCTGCTGGACATGGCCGAATTC
>JBBIGX010000101.1:0-5183 GCA_037447315.1 Gallionellaceae bacterium
GGTCAGGCGCGGTGGCAGGCCGCGCAATGCGGGTCACGCACCAGCTTCATGACGCGTGGCTGTAGGTGCAGTATATCCAGCGTCAGCAGACGCCCGGCCAGCGACGTCCCCGCACCGGTCAGTACCTTCAGTGCTTCGGCAGCCTGCAGGCTGCCGATGATGCCGACCAGCGGCGCGAACACGCCCATCACCGCACAGCGTGTCTCTTCCGCCGCGCTGTCTTCCGGATACAGACAGTTGTAGCAGGGGGCATCCTTGTGGCGGAAATCGAAAACACTCACCTGGCCGTCGAAACGGGTGGCCGCGCCGGACACCAGTGGCCTTCCCAGGGTCAGGCAGACGCGGTTCAATGCGTAGCGGGTGGGGAAATTGTCGCTGCAATCCAGCACCACGTCGGCATCTGCCGCGAGTTGCGCGAGTCGAGCTTCGTCGGCGCGTTCCTGCACAGCGATGATGCCAACCTCGGGATTGATCGCCTGCAACGTCCGCCGTGCCGATTCGGCCTTGCTCATGCCGATGCTGTCGGTGCGGTGGGCCAGCTGGCGTTGCAGGTTGGTGAGGTCCACGCGGTCATCGTCACACAATGTGATGGTGCCGACGCCGGCGGCAGCCAGGAACATGGCGGCTGGGGAACCGAGGCCGCCGGCGCCGATGACCAGCGCATGCGCATCGAGCAGGGCCTGCTGGCCTTCGATGCCGATCTCGGGCAGCAAGATGTGGCGGCTGTAACGCAGCAGCTGGCTATCGTCCATTCCGCTCACTTGGCGTCGATGCGTTCGGGCGGGAGGTCGACGTGATCGCCGTGCGGATGTTGTTCGTAGGCTTTGACGAAGACTTCCTGCGCATTGTTCTTGGTGCGCGGTTCCGGGGTCTTCAGGTTGTGGTACTGCACGTCTTCGCAGTAGTGGAACAGCTTATGCTGCAGACGCTGCAGCCAGGTGTACTTGAAGCGGAAGCCCTCGCGGGTCAGTGCCTTCTGCAGCCCCTCCAGCGAATAGTGCTCCACACTGTAGCGGATGCGCAGGCTGTTCGGCTGCGGGCCGTTCTCCACCTCGAAATTATCCAGCCCGCTCAGCAGCAGGAATGCCTGTTCCACCTGGCCGGCCGGTTCGTCGGCGAAGACCAGGGTGCGCTCCTTCTTCAGTTCAAACGGATTCATGGTCAGTTCCCTCGCAGGATGCGCATCCCTTTCAGCAGGTTCATCGCCTGGTTCAGCTGATAGTCGTTCTTGGCGCCGAACTCCGCGACTTGCGCTTTGGGAGCCCCCTCATCCTTGTCCTGCGGCGCGGTCTGGGTGGCCGGTTTGCCAGTCTCGGGTTCCGCCTGTCCGTTCGGCAGGTGTTTGTCGAGGTCTGCCTCGCGCAGACGCATCGTGCTGTCGAAGGCAGCGGTCGCCGGGTCTTCCACCACGATGTCGGGTTCGATACCCTTGGCCTGGATGGAACGCCCGCTCGGCGTGTAATAGCGCGCGGTGGTGAGCTTGATCGCGGTGTTGTTGCCCAGCGGCAGGATGGTCTGCACCGAGCCCTTGCCGAAGGTCTGGGTGCCCATGATGACGGCGCGCTTGTGGTCCTGCAGGGCGCCGGCGACGATCTCGGAAGCCGAGGCCGAGCCGCCGTTCACCAGTACCACCATCGGTACCGCAGCGAACTCGCCGGACAGGTCCTGCAGGTAATCCTGCTTGCTGCCGCGCAGGTAATACTCCGGGTTGGCCAGCAGGCGCATGCGGGCATCGTCGGTACGGCCTTCGGTGTAGACCACCAGTGTATCCTTGGGCAGGAAGGCGGCCGATACGCCGACCGCTGCGGTCAGCAGCCCACCCGGGTTGTTGCGCAGATCCAGCACCAGCCCCTGCAACGGTGCCTTGTTCTGTTTGCGCAGGTTCTCCAGCGCCGTGGCGAGGTTCTCGCCGGTGTGTTCCTGGAACTGCGTGATGCGCACGAAACCATAACCGGGCTCGATCAATTTCGATTTGACGCTCTGCACCTTGATCACTGCGCGCACGATGGTGACCTGGAATGGTTTCGGCTCGCTCTTGCGCACGACAGTCAGACGGATGCTGCTGCCGGGTTTGCCGCGCATGCGCTTGACCGCATCGTTCAGGGTGAGCCCCTTCACCAGAGTGTCGTCCAGTTTGATGATCAGGTCGCCGCTCTGGATGCCGGCCTTGAATGCGGGCGTGTCCTCGATCGGAGAGATGACCTTGACCAGCCCGTCCTCCATGCCGACCTCGATGCCGAGGCCGCCGAATTCGCCCTGGGTGCCGACCTGCAGCTCCTTGAAGCTTTCGGCGTCCAGATAGGCGGAATGCGGGTCGAGGCCGGACAGCATGCCGTTGATCGCCTCGGTGATGAGCTTCTTGTCGCTCACCGGTTCCACATAGTCGCACTTGATGCTCCCGAACACTTCAGAGAAGGCGCGCAGTTCCTCCACCGGCAACGGCAGCGGCAACTCCTTGTCCGCCACGGCGGAGAAATGGAGGCTGGCCGCGATGCCTGCCACCAGGCCGATGGCGACCAGACCGAATTCCTTGAGACGACGACTCATCTTGATTTTCCTTGTGGATGCCTGACCCAGACCGCGGGATCGAGCGGGCTGCCTTTGTGACGCAGCTCAAAGTATAAACCGGAATCCTCGTTGCCGCCGCTGTTGCCCACGCCGGCCACGATGTCGCCAGCCTGCAATTTTTCGCCTACCTGTTTGTACAGCGTCTCGTTGTTGCCATACAGGCTCATATACCCCTCGCCGTGATCGACGATCAGCAGGTTGCCGAAGCCGCGCAGCCAGTCGGCATACACCACCTGCCCGGCTGCGACGGCCAGCACCGGCTGGCGCGTGGGCGCGCGCACGAACCAGCCGGTCCACGGCAGCTTGCTCTCCGCACGCCGCTCGCCGAAGCGGTTGCTCACCTTGCCGCTGACCGGCAGCGGCAGTCGGCCTTTGAGGGAGCGGAACGATGAGTGTTCGTTGCCGACGGAAAGCTGCGATAACTGGTTCACCAGTTTCGACAGGCGCGCCTCGTTGCGCTGCAGGCGCTGTATCTCGTTGCGCTGCTGCTTCAGTTGTTGCGCGATGCGGCGCAGGGTCTGGCGGCGTTTGTCCTGCTCGCGCTCGAGTTGCACCAGCTCCTTCTTCTCGGCAGCCTGCAGGGTGTCGATCTCCTGCCGCTTGGTGCGCGTGTCGCGCGCCGCTTGTTGCAGTGCGGCCAGCTGCGCACGCAGACGCTGCAGGATTGCTGCGCGTTCACGGGCGATGTGGTCGTAGTAATAGAGGTCGCGCGCGATGCGGTTCGGGTCGTCGCTGTCGAGCAGCAGCCGGAGGTAGTCCCGGTCACTGCCGCCCAGATACTGGCGATAGAGCAGGCGTCCAAGCAGTGCCTGCTGCTTGCGGTAGTCGTCGTCCAGTGCGCTGCTGCGTTGTTGCAGGCGCGCCAGTTCGCGGTCGGCCTCGCGCCGTTGCCTGGCGAGTTGCGCCAAAATGCGGTTGCTGTCGCTGATGGCGCGTTCGGAATCGCGCAGTTCGTCGGTGATTTCGGAACGCGATTCGCTGGCGCGATCGAGGTCGCGCTGTATTGCGGCGATGCGCTGGCGCAGTTTTTCCAGATCGGCCTGCTGCGAGGCTTGCACAGCCGCCGGGCATAGCAAAAGCAGCAGCAGGAGCGCAGGCAGTCGCCGGGTCACTTGAACCGTATCAGTGAGCGGCCGGTCATCTCGGGCGGCTGCGGCAGCCCCATCATGGCGAGCAGAGTGGGCGCCACATCCTTGAGCGCGCCGCTGCCGGCCGGCGCCATCTCGGCCGGACGGCCGATGTAGAGCAAGGGCACATGGTTCAGGGTGTGCGCGGTGTGTGCCTGGTTGGTGCTGCGGTCCAGCATCTGCTCGGCATTGCCATGGTCGGCGGTGATCAGCACCTCGCCACCGCTCTCCCGCATCGCCTGCACCACGCGTCCGATGCAGCTGTCCAGCGCCTCCACCGCCTTGACTGCTGCCTCCATGATGCCGCTGTGGCCGACCATGTCGCCGTTCGCGTAGTTGCACAGGATGGCGTGGTACTGCCGGCTGCGGATGGCGGCCTCCAGCCTGTCGGTCACCTCGTAGGCGCTCATCTCCGGCTTGAGGTCGTAGGTGGCGACCTTGGGCGACGGCACCAGGATGCGGTCCTCGCCGGGGTAGGGCTGTTCGCGCCCGCCGCTGATGAAGTAGGTGACATGCGCGTATTTCTCGGTCTCGGCGATGCGCAGCTGCTTCAGACCGAGATTGGACAGGTATTCGCCGATGCCGTTGTGGATGGCTTCCGGGCTGAAGGCGCAGGGCAGGCGGAAATCCTCGCCATAGCTGCTCAGCGTGGTGAAGTTCGCCAGGCGCGGGAAGCGGGCGCGGGCGAAGCCGTCGAACTGCTCGTCGGTCAGTGCGCGTGTGATCTCGCGCGCGCGGTCGGCGCGGAAGTTCATGAACACCGCGACATCGCCGTCCTGCATCGCGGCCGCTTCGCCGATCACGGTGGCCTGCACGAACTCGTCGTTCTCGCCGCGCGCGTAGGCGGCGGCCAGGCCGGTTTGTGCATCCGGCGCCTGGAACGGCGCCTTGCCCTGCGTCAGCAGGTCGTAGGCCTGCTGCACGCGTTCCCAGCGGTTGTCGCGGTCCATCGCGAAATAGCGGCCGACCAGGCTGACGATGCGGCCGGCACCTAGCGCGTCGCACTTCTCCTGCAGCAGACGCAGCGATTCGGCGGCGCTGCGCGGCGGCGTATCGCGACCGTCGAGGAAAGCGTGCACATATACTTTCTGCAATCCGGCGCGTACCGCCATTGCCAGCATGGCATGGATGTGCGCTTCATGACTGTGCACGCCGCCGGGCGACAGCAGACCGAGGATATGCAGGGCGCTACCGTTCTTTTTGGCAGTCTCGACCGCCTGCACCAGTGCCGGGTTGGTATCGAAGCTGCCGTTCTCGATGGCCAGGTCGACCCTGGTCAGGTCCTGGTACACCACACGGCCGGCGCCGATGTTCAGATGTCCGACCTCGGAGTTGCCCATCTGGCCGTGCGGCAGGCCGACATGCAGTTCGGAGGTGTTGATCAATGTATGCGGGTACACACGCCACAGCCGGACCCAGTTCGGTTTGCGAGCCTCGGCCACGGCATAGAAATCTGAATCGACCCGGTAGCCGAAACCATGCAGGATA
>JBBIGX010000102.1:0-5181 GCA_037447315.1 Gallionellaceae bacterium
CCAGAACAAGGAAGAATGCTTCGCCTATGTCAAGAACATGTCCAAGGACGGCGGCTACTACTGGGTGTTCGCCAACGTCACGCCGACCTTCAACTCCCGGGGCGAAGTCACCGGCTATTTCTCGGTGCGGCGCAAGCCGAAACTCTCCGGCATCGAGGCCGTCACCCCGCTCTATGCCGCCATGCTGGAAGCGGAGCGCAAGGCCGGGCCGGCCAATGCCATCGACGCCTCGACGAAGATCCTGATGGACATGCTGAAACAAAAAGGAATGAGCTATGATCAACTGGTCCTTGCAATCTAGGTTCTCCGCCCTGCTCTGGGCGTTCTCCTTCGGCACGCTGGTCATCATCCTGACCAGTTTCGCGCGTCACGGATTCGACGCCTTCATGCTCACCTTCCTCGTGGTCGGTATCGCCGTCTCCGCCTGGGGGCAGTGGCTGGCCCGCAAATGGCTGTCGCCGCTGAAGAAGCTGGAAGAGGTGGTGCACAACGTCGCCGCCGGCAGGTTCAACTCGCGCGTCACCGGCATCAGCCAGGCACGTGACGAGATCAGCCTGCTGTGCTGGGATGTCAACGACATGCTGGACCAGCTGGCGACCTTCTTCCGCGAGCAGGAGACCAGCTTCCGCGCGCACCTGGCCGGCAACTTCGATCGCAAGGCGTTGCCCACCGGGGTGCATGGCGGATTCCACAAAGGGCTGGATAACCAAAACATCCTGCTGGAAAGCATGGCCGAACAGAAACGCAGCGCGATGCGCACGCACATGCTGTCGCGCGCGCATCGCCTCAACACCGACAACCTGCTGAAGAACCTGGTCTCCAACCAGAGCGACCTCAAGGTCATCACCGACAGCATGGAAGAACTGGCCAAGATCTCGCGCCGCACGCGCGAGGATGCCGAAGAGAGCCGCGCCTCGGTCAAGGATGTGGTGGAACGCCTGACCGGCCTCGTGGAACGGGTGAACCGCGCCAACGAGGCGATCACCAACCTCAACGCGCGCAGCAGCGAGATCACCAAGGCGGTCGGCCTGATCAACTCCATCGCCGACCAGACCAACCTGCTGGCGCTGAACGCCGCCATCGAGGCGGCGCGCGCCGGCGAGGCGGGACGCGGTTTTGCGGTGGTGGCGGACGAGGTGCGCAAGCTGGCCGAGAACACCAAGAACGCCTCGGAATCCATCGGCCGCATCATGCAGAACCTGCAGAACGAATCTTCGCGCATGCTGGCCGACTCGCAGGAGATGCACGAGATCGCCAATTCCTCGCAGAACGTCATCAGCAAGCTGGAGCACAAGTTCGGCCAGTTCTACGAATCGGCCGTGACGTCGCTCGCCAGCGCGCGTTATGCGCAGGACCTGAGTTTCGCCTCGCTGGTGAAGGTTGACCACATCATCTACAAGCAGCGCGCCTACGTGCTGGTCAACGACTGGAACAACACCGAGTTCAAGAACGCCGTCGGCGTCGATCATCACAACTGCCGTCTCGGCAAGTGGTATGAGGGCAGCGGCCGCGACGTGTTCGGCGACATGCCCTCGTTCCGCCAGCTGGAAACCCCGCACAGCAAGGTGCATGGCTCGGTGCACCGCATGCTGTCGCTGATGCAGCTGGACTGGGCGCGCAACGACGCATTGCAGGAACAGATCCTCGGACAGCTCAATTCGGCCGAGGAAGCCAGCCTGGAGGTGATGCGCGTGATCGACCAGATGGTGGCCGAGAAACATCCCGCGATAGTCAGACGCACCTGACGCCGGGCGGCATCAAGTACGCCGACTGTACAACAGGGCGCGCGGCATGCCGAACACCACGCAGCTCGCTTCGTCCTGTGCCAGGTTGCAGGCGCCGGCGCGCTTCATCTCCTGCATCGCGCACTGGCTATCGAGACGCGCGGCGAACGACGGCACGAAGCTTCCCGGCATGGGCGGCGCATCCGGCGGCATGCGCGACAGGAATTCGCGCAGGGCGTCTCTGCCGCCGGTGGAAGAGCCGACGACGATGATGCGCAAATGATGGCCCGCCGGAAGCATCTCAGACACGCTCGTACACCGTCTGTCCGCGCAGCCTGAAATAGGCGGCCGCGTGATAGAAACTCTCCGAATGCCCGGCGAACAGCAGCCCGTGCGGAAGCAGCAGCGGCGCGAACTTCCTCAGGATGGCGAGTTGCGTCGCCTTGTCGAAGTAGATCATCACGTTGCGGCAGAAGATGGCGTCCAGCCGGTCGCGGATCGGATATTGCGGGTCGAGCAGATTGATGCGCTTGAATTCGAGGCAGCATTGCAGCTCCGGCCGCACCTTGTAATAGCCTGCGCCGTCCGCGATGAAGAAGCGCTCCCTGCGCGCATCCCCGATCCGGGCCAGCGCTTCGGCCTTGTAGCGTCCGGCTTTCGCGACGGAAAGCACATGACTGTCCAGATCCGAAGCGAGGATGCGCACCGGATGGTCGAAACCGCCGAAGGTCTCGACGGCGGTGATCGCCATCGAGTAGGCCTCCTCGCCGGTGGAACAGGCCGAACACCACAGATGGATGGTGCGCGTCTTGCCCAACTGGCGCAGATGCGCGGCCAGCAGGTCGAAATGATGGGCCTCGCGGAAGAACGAAGTCAGGTTGGTGGTGAGCGCATTGACGAAGGCTTCCCATTCGCCCTCATGCCCCTGCTGCAGGAAATCCAGATATGCCGCGAAGGTCTTGTCCCGGTCGCGCGCAAGCGGCGTGCCAGCCGGCTGTACACCAGTTCCTGCTTGCTGTCGGCCAGCGCGATCCCCGCATGCCGGCGG
Organism: Gallionellaceae bacterium; assembly: GCA_037447315.1. GTDB lineage: Bacteria > Pseudomonadota > Gammaproteobacteria > Burkholderiales > Gallionellaceae > Sideroxyarcus. The sequence continues at coordinate 2,773 of JBBIGX010000102.1, forward strand.
ATCAGCGCGCGTATCTTCTGGAAATCCCGGTCAGTGAAGGAGAATTCGCGATGCATGAGAAAGTGCCAACTACCAAGTGATGAGTACCTAGTCAAGCATCCTGACATCCATCCTGACATCCGATACTCAGCACTCGGAACCCGGCACCCGGAACTGTCTTATCCCGGTGAGGAACACAGCAGGCTGTTGTCGTTCTCCCCCGCCACGGCGATGCGTTCCAGCGCTTCCAGCACCGCCATGCTGTCCGCTTCCATCTTCGCCACCAGCTGCATGCCGCGCAGCGGATCGCCGTCGCGGAAGGCCTGCACCGCCGCGCGGCCATTCTGGTGGAAACTCTGGTGCGGCTTGTCCACGGCCTGGTAACCATCCAGCTTGGCATAGCAATCCCGGCCCTCGCCCTCGAAATACCACTTGCCGAGACGGCAGGTGGTGTGTGAAGAGAAACTGTCCGGCGTGCGGTCAGAGATGCCCATGAACACCTTGTAGATCTCGAACTTGTACAGGATGTGGTCGATCTTGGCGACTTCCACGAAGCTGCGCAGGGCGGCGGCGGAGATGGTGCCTTCCATGGTGTTGGAGAGATCGAGCAGGTGCTTCATGTTCTCCATCACGTCGCTCACGTTCTTGCTGAACTCCTGAGATTTCTGCGCCCATTCTTCCATCTGCGTGCGCGCATGATGCGTCTCGTCCTGGATGGCACTCACGATCACCGAGATCTCGCTGGTCGCCTTGGCCGTGCGCTCGGCCAGCTTGCGCACCTCGTCCGCCACCACCGCGAAGCCGCGCCCCTGCTCGCCGGCGCGTGCTGCCTCGATGGCCGCGTTCAACGCCAGCAGGTTGGTCTGGTCGGCGATCTCCTTGATCAGCTGCACGATGCTGCCGATCTGCGCCGCGCGCTCGGTCAGCCCCTGCACGTTCTTCGAGGTCTGCAACGTGTCGGCCGACAGCGACTCCAGGCTGGAAGCGATGTTCAGCACCGCTTCGCGGTTGCTCACCGATACGGTGGCCGCCTCGATGGCATGCTGTTTCTCCTCGCGCAGGGAGTTGGCCGCCTTTACCTGTGAGGTCTGCAGGGAGATGAACGATTCGCCGAAGTGCTGCATGCTGGAGAAGATCTCGTCCGCGACCCGGCATTTCAGGGTGGCGGCATCCGCCTCCGCGCGCAGCGCGTCGCGCTGGTTCTCAAGGCGTGCCAACTGGTCACGCAGGTTGGCGATATCGCGCTCGGTCTCGACCAGCCGCTGCTGTACCAGCGCGTGTTCCTGCTTCAATTTTCCGCAGAACATGATGACTCTCCTGGATGCTGCTTATACGTTGGACCGCATCAGATGCGGAACACTTCCACTGCCTGGCGCACTTCGCTCGCCTTGCGCTCCAGATCCTGGGCCAGACCGAGCAGGTTCTTCGCCGCGCCGGCGTTCTCCTCCGACATCTGCGATACGCGCTCGGTGCGCTTGGCCAGCTCGGCGGCGGCGGAATTCTGTTCTTCCAGCGCCACGGCGATGGCGTCGATGACGCCGGACACTTCGCCGAAGCTGCTCTGGATATGGCTGATGGAACCTTGCGCGGCCTCGGCGTTGCCCACACCCTGACGCGTGGTCTGCACCACCTTGTCCATGCCGGTCAGCGCATGGTTGGCCACCTCGCCGATCTTGCTCGACATCTCGCTGATCTCGCTGGTGGCAGCGGCGGTACGTTCGGCCAGCTTGCGCACCTCGTCCGCCACCACGGCAAAACCGCGCCCCTGCTCGCCGGCACGCGCGGCTTCGATGGCAGCATTCAAGGCCAGCAGGTTGGTCTGGTCGGCGATCTCCTTGATCACCTTGACCACGTCGCTGATGCGCGACGCATCTTCACCCAGACGCGACACCTCGCCCGAAGCACTCTCGATCTCGCGGGCGATCTCCAGCAGGCCGGACACCGTCATGTTGACCACCTTGGCACCTTCCTGAGCGCTGTCGCGCGAGCTGTTGGCGATCTGCTTGGCATTGGAACCCTGGTCGCTGATGTGCGTAGTGGACACACTCAGTTCCTCGATCGCGGCCGCCATACCGGACACCGCGTCGGATTCGTGATTGACGTTCTCGGCGATCTTCGTGGCCGAGGCGGCCAGGCTGTGCGCCATATCGCCCACGTGGCTGGCCTGTCCCTTGACGTCGGCGATCATGTCGCGCAGCTTGGCTTGCATGTGGTAAGCGTTGGCCAGCAGGCTGCCGGCCGGCGGCTGATGTTTCGGCGTACGCGAAAAGTCGCCATCGGCCATCACGTTGACCACGTTCGCCACTTCGCGCGGATCGCCGCCCAGCTGGCGCATGATCTGGCGGATGATCAGCGTGGCCAGCGCGAACGACAGGCAGAACGACACCAGCACCCAGATGGTCACGATGTTGCGCCGCTCGGCATAATCGG
>JBBIGX010000103.1:0-5149 GCA_037447315.1 Gallionellaceae bacterium
GGCGTGCGTCGCATCCAGCAGTCCACAGCCGCGCGCCCTTTGCAGCCAGGCGCCGAACTTATCCAGATCGCGCCGGTAGCTTTCCAGCGTATTGCGCGCAAGCCCGTCCTCCAGCCACAGCGCGTCGCCGAACTCGTCCAGCAGATCAGCGTCGTTCATGCGCCAGCAGCCAGCGTTTGATATCGAGCGCACCGTCATCCGCGCGGTGCATGAAACCGCCCAGTCCCTGACGACCCACCACGCGATGACAAGGGATGACGATGGGCAGCGGGTTGTTGCCGCAAGCCTGGCCGACCGCACGCGGGCTGGAACCGAGGTGTTCCGCCAGTTCGCCATAGGTGCGCGTCTCGCCCACGGGGATGTCCAGCATGGCCTGCCAGACATTGCATTGATGATGGGTGCCGCTCAGTTCGAACGGCAGGTCGATGACGAAATCCGCATCACGCAGATAGGCTTGCAACTGACGGCAGGCTTCACGCGCCAGAGCGGTCTGCGGGGCACGCTCCCTGCTGCGTGCGGGAAGGAAGTCGATCCCCCGCAGGTCGGTGTCCGCACAACGGAGACCGAGTTTGCCGAACGGGGCGGTGATGACTGCCTGATATTCCATGCGAGCATCATAGCTGAAATGCAAACGGGGGCCGAAGCCCCCGTTCTCTGTTGCAGCCGGCCCGATTTATCAAGCCTCTGCGCTGTCCTTGCGACCGGACAGTTTTTCCTTGATGCGTGCGGACTTGCCGGAACGCTCGCGCAGGTAGTACAGCTTGGCGCGGCGCACGTCACCCTTGCGCTTGACCTCGATGCTGGCGATCAGCGGCGAATAGGTCTGGAAGGTACGCTCCACGCCTTCGCCGGAGGAGACCTTGCGCACGATAAAGCTGGAGTTCAGCCCCTTGTTGCGCTTGGCGATCACCACGCCTTCGAACAACTGCACACGCTTGCGCTCGCCTTCGATCACGTTCACGCCGACCACCACGGTGTCGCCGGGTGCGAAGTCGGGGATGTTCTTGCCCAAGCGGGCGATTTCTTCTTTTTCGAGAATGTCGATCAGATTCATTTTGTTTCCTTTTCTTGTGCGGAAGCTTGTTCCTGCTGGTACTCAGCCAGTAGCCGAGCTTCCTGTTTAGTCAACTGGCGATGTGCCAGCAAATCCGGGCGACGTTCCGCAGTCCTGCCTAAGGCCTGCTTCAATCGCCACTTCTCTATCTCGGCGTGGTGGCCGGACATCAATACTTCCGGAACCGCCACGCCGTTATAAACCTCGGGCCGCGTGTAGTGGGGGCAATCCAGCAGTCCCTGCACGAAGGAATCCTGCTCTGCCGATGCGTCGTCGCCCAATACCCCGGGGATCTGACGAACCAAAGCATCCATCACCACCATCGCTGCCAACTCGCCACCGGACAACACATAATCCCCGATGGAAAGCTCTTCATCTACCTGGCTTGCCAGCAGACGTTCATCCACACCCTCGTAACGACTCGCCAGCAATATCAATCCTTCGTCCCGCGCCAGCAGTTCCATCACCACTTCATGGGTGAGCTGCCTGCCTTGCGGCGAAAGGTGGATCACCCGGCTCTTCTTCACCCCGCTTTGCGCCTGCGCTGCTTTCGCGGCAGCAATCGCTTTTTCCAGCGGTTCCGCCAGCATCACCATCCCGGGACCGCCGCCGTAGGGGCGGTCGTCGATGGTGCGATAGTTGTCGGTCGTGAAATCCCGCGGGTTCCACGTTTGCAACTGAAACTTGCCCTGCTCCGCTGCCCTGCGCGTCACGCCGTATTTCGTGAGCGCCTCGAACATCTCGGGGAACAGCGTGATGACGTCGAACCTCATTTGAGGTAGTCCGCCTGCCAATCCACCCGGATCATGCGTTCGCCCAGATCGACATCCTGGACCACGCTCCCGATGAAGGGGATCAGCAATTCGCCGTGCCCGCCCTGCACCACCAGCACATCGTTGGCCCCGGTCTCCAGCAGGCTGTCGACGACACCGAGCATCTCGCCTTGCAGGTTATGCACCGGCAAACCAATCAGGTCGGACCAGTAATATTCGTTTTCTTCCTGCTCCGGCAACGCTGCGCGCGGCACCGCGATCAGGCGGCCTTTCAACTTTTCTGCGGCCGTGCGGTCGGCGACACCTTCCAGCTTTGCGACCAGCACCTTGCCGTGCACTTTGGCATCCAGCAACCGCATGGGCTGCCAAGTCTGCCCGTCGCCTGCATACCACGTATCGTAATCGAACAGACTATCCAGATATTCGGTGTAGGTCTGTACCTTGACCCAACCGAGGATGCCTTGCGCCGCTACGATCTTCCCCATGACGACCATGGGGCCCGCCTCATCAGGCCTTGGCTGCAGCACCGGCCTTCTTCACCAGGCGACCGACGGTCTCGCTCAATTGTGCGCCACGGTCCTGCCAGTGGGTGACACGGTCCAGCTGGATGCGCAGACCCTCGGTGCCCTCTGCCGCCAGCGGATTGTAGAAGCCGATACGCTCGATGAAGCGACCGTCGCGGCGGTTGCGCGAATCGGCAACGACCACGTTGTAGAACGGGCGGTTCTTGGAACCCCCGCGAGAAAGACGAATGACGACCATAATGTTTCCCGATTAAAAAATTGTTCTGGCTCGTGCCAAAGGGCGCGAATTCTACGACACCTTGCCGAACTAAGGCAAGGGTAGAATTTTTCAGGGGAATCAGCGCTGCAGGATGACCTGGAGCACGAACTGGGTGCCCAGATAGGCCAGCAGCAGGAAGGCGAAGCCACTCAGCGTCCAGCGCACGGCCGTATGACCGCGCCAGCCATGGTAGTAGTGCCCCACCAGCAGGCCGCCGAAAACGACCCAGGAGATCAATCCGAACAAGACCTTATGGCTGAACTGGAAAGGCTGGCCAAACAGTTGCTCGGAGAACAGGGAGCCCGACACGACGGTCAACCTCAGGATCACGAAACCGAAGCCGATGACGCGGAACAGCAGGGATTCCATGGTCATCAACGGCGGCAGGCTCTTCAGCACTTTGGGCAGACGCGCATGATGCAGACGCTTCTCGACCAGCGCGATCAGGCCGGCATGCAGGGCGGCGATGGTGAACAGGCTGTAGGCCAGCATGGCCATCAGAACATGGGTGTCGAACAGTGCCGACGGCGGTTGCGACAGCAGATGCCCGACCGGGAACAGCGTCGGCAGCACCGCGCTGACCGCAGCCAGCGGCAACACCAGTGCGAGCAGGCCGGAGAGTGGATAGAACAGGCGCGCCAGCCAATACACCAGTACCGTCAACCACAGGATGAGCGAAAGCGCATAGCTCAGCCCCAGATTCAATGCCCCCCATAGGAACAGGGTCTGGTACAGCAGCCAGCCATGCAGCGACAGGGGGATGACCACCGCGAACCCCAGCGCGCCGCGGTTCTGCTGTTCGGCGGTACCTGCGGCCTGCGCGCGCCAGAACAGGATCGCCAGTGCCGCATAGAGCACGAAAGTGAGCAGTGGCAGGGCTGGGTTCGACATGGGAAGCGCGGATGTTTTAGACTGTGCGGATTCTACACCAAGTCACTCAGGCATCATGCTCGACAATCTGACACAACGCTTCTCTGGCATCATCAAGAACCTGCGCGGCCAGGCGCGCCTCACCGAAGCCAACATCCAGGACGCCTTGCGCGAGGTCCGTCTCGCCCTGCTCGAAGCCGACGTGGCGTTGCCGGTGGTCAAGGAATTCATCGCCAAGGTGAAGGAAGCGGCACTCGGCCAGGAAGTCATCGGCAGCCTCACGCCGGGACAGGCGCTGATCGGCGTGGTGAACCGCGAGCTGACCAAGCTGATGGGCGAGTCCCATGTCGGCATCAATCTCGCCACCGTGCCGCCCGCCGTGATCCTGATGGCCGGCCTGCAAGGTGCCGGCAAGACCACCAGCAGCGGCAAGCTGGCCAAACTGCTCAAGGAACAGAACAAGAAGAAAGTGCTGCTGGTGAGCTGCGACGTTTACCGCCCCGCCGCCATCGAACAACTGCGCACGTTGGCGCAACAGCTCGACATCGACTTCTTCCCCTCGGACGTGTCACAGAAACCACGCGATATCGCGCTGGCCGCGCACGACTGGGCGAAGAAACATCACCACGACGTGCTGATCGTCGATACCGCCGGTCGTCTGGCCATCGACGAGGCCATGATGGCCGAGATCAAGGACCTGCACGCCACGATGAAGCCCATCGAGACCCTGTTCGTGGTCGATGCCATGACCGGCCAGGACGCGGTGAACACCGCCAAGGCTTTCGGCGATGCGCTGCCGCTCACCGGCGTCATCCTCACCAAGCTGGACGGCGACGCACGCGGCGGTGCGGCGCTGTCGGTGCGGCAGATCACCGGCAAGCCGATCAAGTTCGTCGGCGTCAGCGAGAAGCCGAACGGCCTCGAAGCCTTCCACCCCGAGCGCATGGCGCAGCGCATCCTCGGCATGGGCGATGTACTGTCGCTGCTGGAAGAAGCGCAACGCAAGGTGGATGTCGCCGAAGCCGAAAAGCTGGCAAAGAAGATGCACAGCGGCAAGGGCTTCGACCTCAACGACTTCAAGATGCAGATCGTGCAGATGAAGAAGATGGGCGGCCTCTCGGCGTTGATGGACAAACTGCCCGCGCAATTGGCCCAGGCTGCCGCCGGCGCCAAGATCGACGAGCGCCAGATCAACCGCACCGAAGGCATCATCAATTCCATGACCCCTTGGGAGCGCGCCCATCCGGATCAGATCAAGGCCTCGCGCAAGAAACGCATCGCCGCCGGTGCCGGCGTGCAGGTGATGCATGTGAACCAGTTGCTGAACCAGTTCGAGCAATCGCAGAAGATGATGAAGATGTTCAGCAACAAGGGCATGCTGGGCAAGATGATGAAGGGCATGGCGGGAAAATTCCCGGGCATGCGATAACACGCAGAAAAGGATGATACAGACATGGATATCAAGGCCATCATCTTCGACGTCGACGGCACCCTGGCGGATACCGAGGACGCGCACCGCATCGCCTTCAACAAGGCATTTGCCGAAAACGGGCTGGACTGGGAATGGGATGTGCCGCTCTATGACAAGTTGCTGAAAGTGACCGGTGGCAAGGAGCGCATCAAGTACTACGTCTCCGACTTCAACACCGCTTATTCCAGGCCGGCCAAC